>JAYOED010000002.1:11936-39061 GCA_038106575.1 Burkholderiales bacterium | reverse complement strand
TATCGCGCGCAAGGTCGAGCAGCTGCGCGGTCGACACCGATTGCCCAAAAAAAAGGCTGGCGATTTCCGGCAGCTGGTGCGCCTCGTCGAAGATCACCGTATTGCACGCCGGCAGCAGTTCAGCCACGCCCTCGTCGCGCAGCGTCACGTTGGCAAAGAACAGATGATGGTTGACCACCACCACGTCGGCCTCGAGCGCCTGCTTGCGCGCCTTCATCACAAAGCATTTGTCATAGTGCTCGCAGTTAGAGCCGAGGCAGTTGTCGCGGTTCGACGTCACCAGCGGCCAGATGCTGGCATTCTCCGGCACCTCGGCAAGATCGGCGCGATCGCCGCTCGTCGAAACCCGCGCGAAACTGTCGATGCGCGCGAGATGCATCACGTCGTCGCGTGACGGCAGGCGGCCGTCGGAGCGGACGCGCGCAAGGTGGTGGTGGCAGACATAGTTTGCGCGCCCCTTGAGCAGCGCCACCGTCACCGGCACCTTCAGCGCATTGCGTACCGTCGGAATGTCGCGGCCGAACAACTGGTCCTGCAGCGTCTTGGTGCCTGTGGAAATGATCACCTTGCCACCGGACAGTAGTGCCGGCACCAGATAGGCAAAGGTCTTGCCTGTACCCGTGCCCGCCTCCGCAACCATAATCTCTTGTTTATTAATAACATTTTTTATCGCCTCCGCCATCTCCAATTGCCCCTTTCGGGCTCGGAAGCTGGGTACCACCTGCGCAAGTGCGCCGGTTGCGGAGAAGACGGATACGAGATCAGACACGCGAGGAGTTTAACAGGCGTACGCATGTTCAAAAGCACCTCCTCCACGCGACAGCCGCCTGAATATTTGCAGCGATTACACTGTCAACTACTACAAAATAAGCATCTTACAGTGGCAACCTATCCGATGGCGCAAGCATGGCTAGATGCTAGGGATGACCACGGCATCCGCGTTGCCCACCCTTCTGAGTTCGAAAATCCCTCAGAAAAAAACGATAACAGTCGGCGTGTACCTGCCCGACTTCGGACCTCCGGTCGGAACTCTCCTCCTTTGTCGCTTCGATGACGACGAACTCGATGAACTTGCTGATGAAACTGAATACTTCATGTCGGGGCTGAGCTGCGACTATTACGAGCCATATAACCGAGAACGGTTTATTAGGACGCTGTCTGATTGGGGTTGGTACGGGCCAACCAACTAGGCACCCTCATGGTATGACCCTAATTGGCGAGACAAATTGGTGCAACAAGATGCCTAACAACACGCCCTACACAGACACGCGCAACGCACTAGCAATTGTATAAAAAGAAAATTTTCGCTCGATCACCTTTCCGTTGATCGGCGCTGGCGTCGGCGGTCTATCAAAATATGCAATGCTGTCCCTGATGATGAACGAAGCCAGAAAATCTGACTACTCCGGCCACGTGCGCTTCGTGCGCTACGCGCCGCGACACAAATGACTTCAGCTGACCTGCCGTGGCTTGAGCTGATCGCCTATCCCTTTCGCCTGCTCACAGCCGACGCCAGGGGCGGATTCAAGGTCAGCATCGGGGGCGCAATGTTCCTCAGCGGCGTCTGGATGTTCGGTAGCACCTTACTGGCCTGGAGTGGAACTGCGTTACCAGCGCTGTCGTGGCGGGCCGGTCTGATCGCGTTTGTAGTGTTGATGCTGCTGATCCACCGCTTCATCGTCGCGCTGTATCTGGGCACCGCCATACCAACAAAGACGCCGCAAGAAGGAAGCTTCGGTGACTTAATCAAACGCACTAAAAAAAACCAAACCAGGACAACGGTTAGGCCTTTAGAGCCACCAGCGCGCCGCGGTTAGCCGACCACAGGCACCACAGCCCCGCCGCCGCGGGCGCCGACAGCAGCGCGAACATCAGCGTGTAATCTCCGGTCAGCAGCGCAACGTTGGCACAGAGTACCGGCCCGATTGCCTTTCCAGAATTGACATAAACCAGCGACCCGCCGGTTGCGGTACTGATGTCTTCGCGCGGCACCACCCGAGCAACTTCGGCGAGAAATGTGCCATTCCAGCCGCTGGCGGTGGATCCCATCACGAAAAACAGCGCGCAGGCCGCGACAATCGGCCATTCCGGCGTCAACGCGAAACACAGCAGCGAGGACAGCACCAAGACCACGCCAAGTGCGGTCAGTGACAGTAACGCACTGCCGATGCGGTCGGCCATCCAGCCCCAGAACAGACGCCCGCTGACGCCGCCCACCTGCGACGCGGTGAGCACGATGCCGGCTTCGATCAGTCCCCAGCCTAACTGCTCATTAAACAGTATCACGGTGAAGGTGGTAATGCCGAATTGCGCAATCACGAAAAATCCGCCCGACAAAGACAGCTTGCGCAGCGCCGGATTCTTCCAGATAAACATCACCCCGCTGAATGGATTGCCGCCGACGGATGCTTTCGGGTCGCAATCGTTGTCCCAGTACGGCCGCGCGCGCTGCAGCACTAGCACCAGCGCATATAGCGCCAGCGAGTTGCCGACAATCGCCCACTGCCAGCCAAAAGTCACTGCCACCGCCGGCGTGATCAGCGCCGCGCCGATGCCGCCCAGCGGCACGCCAGTCTGTTTTATCGAGAAAATCAGGTTGCGACGCTCCGGCGGTGTGAACCGCAGCAGCAGGTTGGAAGCCGACGGCGTCAGCGTGCCGTAACCGAGGCCCAGTGCCAGCGACGCGGCAAAGAAAAAGAAGGCATGCGGCAGGATTGCAATCAGTCCGCCGGTTGCCACCAGCCCGAGCCCGATCTGCTGCATACGCGTCGAACCCCAGCGCCGGTTGAATTTGCTGCCAAACGCGAGCGCGACGATCATCGCACACGCCAGCATGCTGATCTGGTAGCCGACCAGCGCCGAGGGTATGCCGTAGGTTTCTGCGACCTTGGGCGCCACCGCCGGAATCATCGTGGTGCCCATGGTGCCGATGGTCTGGCCTCCGAGCAGCACACCCATCAGGAACGGAAACGAGGGCACGGAGGAATCTGGGATTTCAGCGGACGTATTCACTGCCGGATTTTCCTGCGGCATGAATGAAACGCGGCGGCATACACCGCCGCATCCATGAAATAATTAACTATATAAATAAAATACTTGAATCACACTGCTAGTCGGCGACTTTCTCAAGGCCGACACTGTGGCGCCAGTCTTTACCTTTGAAGAACAGCGGTTTCAGCGCAATCACTAGCAGCAGGATGCCCAGACCGAACATTGTCATCGCAATCGGCCGCTCAAGGAAGATGCCATAACTGCCGCCCGAGAGCGCCAGCGACTGGCGCAGCGACAGTTCCAGCATCGGTCCAAGCACCAGGCCCAGCGCCACCGGCGCGAGATCGTATTCTAACTTGCGCAACACGTAACCAACGCCACCCATCGCCAGCATGATCCAGACGTCTATCATACTGTTGTTGACCGAATAGCAGCCAAGTATGCAGAAGGCAAGGATGCACGGATACATGTAGGCGTACGGAATGCGAAGTAGGTTCACGAACAGGCCGACCAGCGGCAGGTTGAGAATCAGCAGCACCACGTTGCCAACGTACATGCTGGCGACGAATCCCCAGAACAGGTCAGGTTGCTCCTGAATCAACAGCGGTCCCGGGGTGATGCCATGAATCATGATCGCGGCGATCATCACCGCAGTCACCGGACTGGTCGGGATGCCGAGCGCCAGCATAGGAACAAAAGCGCCGGTCGCCGCCGCGTTGTTTGCCGACTCGGGTCCGGCAACGCCTTCGATCGCGCCGTTGCCGAAGCGTTCCGGGTGCTTCGACATGCGCCGTTCAATGCCGTAAGACACAAACGACGAAATGATGTGTGCTGATCCGGGGATGATACCGATCATGAAACCCAGCAGGCTGCCGCGGCCGATGGCACCCATGGAATTGCGAAACTCCTCCCTTGAAGGAATCAGTTCACGCAGTTTAGGGCGCTGCACCTTAGGCGGCTCTGACTGTCCCGCCGTCAGCAGGATTTCCGATATGCCGAACAGCCCGACCGCCACCGGGACGATGCCAACGCCGTCACCGAGCTCGACGATGCCGAAACTGAAACGCGTATAGCCGCTCATTGCATCGATGCCGATCATGCCCATCAGCAGCCCAAGCACCGCCATCGCCAGCGTCTTCAGCATCGACCCGCCGCTCATGTAAGCAAGCACGAACAGGCCCATCAGAAGCAGAGCGGTGTACTCCGGGGGACCGAAACGCAGTGCGAACGACGCCAGCGTCGGCGCCAGCAGCATCAGGCCGACGACACCGACGGTGCCGGCAAAAAACGAACCGATCGCGGCAATTGCCAGCGCCGGTCCGGCGCGGCCGTTCTTGGTCATCTCGTAACCATCGACGCAGGTCATCACCGAAGCCGCCTCGCCGGGTATACGCATCAGGATGGAGGTCGTCGAGCCGCCATACATCGCGCCGTAGTAGACGCCGGCAAGCAGCACGATGGCGATGATCGGATTGAGACCGAACGTCGCCGGCAGAAGCAAGCTGATACCCGCCAGCGGCCCAAGGCCCGGCATCATGCCGACCAGCGTACCGATGATGCAGCCAGCGAAGGCGTAGACCAGCACCTGCGGCTGGAATGCCACCGCGAACCCCGACATCAGGCTGTTGAAAGTTTCAACCATTAGAAATCTGCCGGTCCTACAGGCAGCGGCACGTGCAACAAATCGCCGATGATGTAGAACGATGCGAGACTAAAGCTGACCGAGACCAGCACCACCTTCAGCGGGTGCTTGCGCTCGATGACGCCAAGGAAGAACACCAGAAACGCCATGACGGTGAGCCGGTAGCCGATGCGCTCAAGGGCAAAAGCTGCCACCGAACACGCGATCAGTATGATCACCGCCCGCGTCGCTTCCGGCCACGCAACGTTCTTGAACAACACCGATCGCCCACCGAATATCGCCACCAGCAGGCCGATGAGAGCCAGTCCGCTCGACAGCAGCATTGGCACATAGCCGGGGCCCGGATCAGCCAGCGTTCCGACCGGAAACTGGCGGTTCAGCCACCAGACATAGATGGCAAGAGCGACCAGCAGCAGACCGGAAAACTGGTCACTCTTCAGGCCACGACGCGATTCTGGTTGCGGTATTTCTGAAGGTTGTTCCGTAATCGCCATTTACTTGCTGACCTTGCCGACTATTTTCACCACTGCGGCCAGGCGCTTGGCATCAGCGTCCCAATATTTGGCGAAGTCCGGTGAGTCGAGATACTTGATCGGCGAATTGATTTTCTTCATTTGCGCCTGGAATTCCGGATCGGCAACACCCTTGCGCACCGCATCGCGCAATACCTTGGTGGCCGCCGGCGGTGTGCCGTGCGGCACGAAAAGCCCCGCCCAGATGTAATAAGTGATGTCGTAGCCGGACTCCCTGAAGGTCGGGACAGTCGGATAGTTCGGATGGCGATCTTCACCCCAGCTGACGATGGTGCGCAGCTTGCCGGCCTTGACGTGGCCGTGGATCGCCGCCGGACCGCCCGCGGTCAGCGTGACATGGCCACCCAGCAACTGGGTTAGGGCCGGGCCGCCACCGGTGGTCGGCACGTGGCGCATTTTGAGCTTGGCTGCATGCAGGAACATTTCCATCGGCATGTGCAGCGCACCGTAGACGCCGGACGAGGAAAACGACAGTTCCCCCGGGTTCTTGCGCGCCAGTGCAATCACTTCCTTGACGGTCTTCACCGGCAGCGACGGGTGCACCACCAGAATCATCGGATCCGCCGAGATCAGCGCGATCGGATCAAGCTGGTTCAGCGTGTAGGCCGGCTTGCGGTTGAACAACTTGTCGGCTTCGGGAATCACCGAAACGCTGGAAAGACCCATCAACATGGTGTAGCCATCGGGCTTGGCGTTAGCCACCGCCGCATTGCCGACGGCTCCACCGGCGCCGGGCCGGTTGTTGATCGCCACCGGCTGCTTGAGATATTTCTCCATGATCGCGGCAGTCGGCCTGCCGGTGGTATCAGCCACACCTCCCGGCGGGAAAGGCACGACCATAGTCAGCGCGCGACTCGGAAAATCCTGCGCCTGTACTCCCACTGCGGCGAGCGCCGCAAATACTGCCAGTGCGATGCGTTTCATGGTGTTTTCTCCTCTGCTGTAGTTATCGGCCAAGATTTAGGCTACTGCAACCACCTTGTTTGTCAATTTTCCCACACCTTCGATCTCGCAGGTTACCTCGTCACCGGGCTGCAGGTAACCCTTAGGGGTTACCACATCCTTGCGCATCGGCTTCTTGCCGCCGAGTTCTTCGTCGGTGCCCCAGGCCGTGCCGCCGGGCGTCCCGGTGGAGATGACCACGCCGGGGCGCAGCGTGACGAAGGTCGAGAAAAATTCGACCAGTTGCGCGCAGGTCCAGATCATCTTCTCCGTCGAATTGCTCTGCCGCAGTTCGCCGTTGACCGTGGTCCGCAGCGCCAGGCGCTGCGGATCGCCCACCTCATCGGCGGTCACTATCGCCGGCCCGATCGGGGCACAGGTATCGAAATTCTTGCCGGGTCCGAGGTTGTAGACCGACGAACCGTCGGGACGCAGTGTCACCTGGCGGTCGCGCGCGGTGACATCGTTCATGACGCTGTAGCCCCAGACATGGTCCAGCGCCTGAGCCGCCCGGATATGACGACCAGGTTTGCCGATCACGATCAGCAGTTCGGTTTCATAATCGAGTTTCTTGGTGACCTTCTCGTCACGCACGATGTCATCACCGGGACCGATCACGCCGAGCCCGGTCTTCAGGAAAAATTCCGGATCCTTGCGGGTCACTGCAGGTTTTTCGTCGCGGTGATCCCAGTAGTTCTCGCCGCTGCACAGGATCAGCGACGGATCGAGCGGTGCGCGCAGCTTCAGCCTGTCGAGCGGTTGGCGTGCGGACTTGCCCGCTGCCTTCAGCGCGGCCCGCGCCGCCTGCAGGCCGGCATCGCCCGCAGCAATCAGCAACGTCATGTCGGAAAAAGCAGCCAGCAACGCCGGCTGCATTCCGATGGGCGCGGCATCAAGCAGATCGACGACACCGTCGCCGTCAACAATGCCCAGTCGCGGCACGCCGCCGCGTTCATACCTGACAAATCGCATGATCAGGACACCGGATTTTCGAGCGTGCCGATAGGCTCAATGGTGACGGCCACACGGTCGCCCGGCTTCAGGTACTTGGGCGGATTGAAACCGATGCCGACGCCGGCGCAGGTGCCGGTGGCGATCAGGTCGCCCGGCTCCAGTGTCATCACCTTCGACACATCCTCGATCAGCCGCGGAATGTCGAAAATCAGCTGGCTGACATAGGCATCCTGGCGCAGTTCGCCGTTGACCTTGGTGATCAGCCGCAGCTGGGTGACGTCCTTGATCTCATCCGCGGTCACGATGCAAGGCCCCATCGGGCAGAAACCGTCGGGGCTCTTGCCGAGGAACCACTGCTTGTGCCGGTTCTGCAACGTGCGTGCGGTGACGTCGTTGACGATGGTGTAGCCGTAGACATGCTTGTAGGCGTTCTTCTGCGAGATGTTGCGTCCGCCTTCGCCCATCACCACGGTGAGCTCGCCTTCGTAATCCACCGAATTGGTGTAGTCGTTGGCGCTGGGAATCGCTTCGCCGGGTCCGATCACCGAGTTCGGCCACTTGGTGAACATGATCGGAACATCCGGAATGGCGTTGGCGCCGGCGCTGGCATCAAAGCCGCTGTTGTGGAACTCCTTGGCGTGGTCGTGATAGTTCTTGCCGACGCAAAGAATGTTCTTCGCCGGTCGCGGAAACGGCGCCAGCAGCTTGACGCTGTCGAAGGGTATGCGCCCTTCCCCGCTCTTGACCGCCTTGCGCGCGCGCGAAAGACCGTTCTTGCCGAGCGCAACGAAAGCCGTCATTTCCTTCGGCAGCCGGGTCGAAGCGGCCAGATCGACGATCGTGTTCGACTCGACATCGTGCACGCCCAAACGTGCGCCCTTGTCATCCGAAAAAGTAACCAAACGCATTGTTCAACAGCTCCTCTTTGTTATCGTATCCATGCCTGTCAGCGGTTATGGCGCGCCCCCGAAACGCGAACCACCCGCTCCCACTTGGCAATGTCGTCTTTCAGATATTTGGTGAACCCCGCGGTCGTCATCACCAGGCCGAGTGCGCCCTGCTTGTCGTACATCGCGACGGTACTCGCACTGCGGGTCACCTTGGAAATTTCAGTGTTCAGTTTCTCGACGATATCCTTCGGCGTGCCGGCCGGCGCCATCACGCCCAGCCAGATCGGCGACTCATAACCCTTGACGCCGGATTCGGACACGGTCGGGACATCGGACAGCACCTTCGAGCGCTTGAGACCGGTAGTGCCCAGCGCGCGCACGCGACCGGCACGCACGTTCGGGGTCATCGTGGTGATTGCATCAAACATCATGTCCACCTGGCCGCTCATAGCGCTGGTGCGCGCCTCACCGCTGCCCTTGTGCGGCACGTGCAGGATATCGACCTTGGCCATCGACTTGAACAATTCACCGGCCAGATGGTACGGCGTGCCGTTGCCGGACGAGGCATAGCTCAGCCCGCCCTTGGTCGATTTGGCCAGCTTGATCAGGTCACCGACGTTTTTCGCCGGCACTGAGGGATGCACCACCAGCACCAGGTCAGAATAATTGACCGGGGCCACCGGCACGAAATCGCGCATCAACTGGAACGGTTTCTTCGGAATCAGCGATTCATTAATCGCGTGCGTGTTCGACATCAGCAGCAACGTGTAACCGTCCGGCGCCGACTTGGCAGCAATGTCGGTGCCGATGATGGAACCTGCGCCGGGCCGGTTCTCGACCACGAACGGCTGTCCCAGCGGCTTGTTCATCTGCTGACCGAGGTAACGGGCGTAGATGTCGGCGGGACCGCCCGCGCCAAACGGCACAATCACGCGGATCGGTTTGCTCGGATAACCCTGTGCAGCCACACCGGCACTCATAACCAGCGCTGACGCGACAAGCAGGCTCACGACAAAACGGCGGCTCAGCATGGTATTGCTCCTCTCTGGATTTGTTTGATTTCTTACGGCAAACAGGTCAGCGGGGGACCGGATTCCGTGATCCGCACATTGTAACCCACGCGTTCATCGCCTCCCAACTCTGACGCATGCCCGACGCACGGGCCTGGACCTCATGGTGCACAGGAAATACCGGCAAAATATTGCCGGCGACCTGATGCTTTTATCCGGTGGCTGAACCATAATAGTTGCCGCGCTGCACCAGACCTGAACGCGATCCCCACGATCACTTACCCCGCACCGCCGCCCTGAACATGGCAGCTCCTGCAGCACAGCCTTGGCTGACCCGCATTGTTGCGGTACGCCCGTCCGAAGTCCGCGCGCTGCTGTGGTCATTCGCCTATTTCTTTTGCCTGCTCGCCGCCTACTACGTGCTGCGCCCGGTACGCGACGAAATGGGCATCGCCGGCGGCGTCAAAAACCTGCCGTGGCTGTTCACCGCGACGTTCTTCGTGATGCTCGCCGCGGTGCCGGTATTCGGCGCCGTGGTCGCACGCGTGCCGCGCCGCAGGTTCATTCCGCTGGTCTATCACTTCTTCGCCGCCAACATCGCGATCTTCTGGTTGCTGCTCGTGCTAAAAGTCGCGATGGCGCAAACGGCGCAGGTGTTTTTCGTCTGGATTAGCGTGTTCAACCTGTTCGCGGTCTCGGTGTTCTGGTCTTTCATGGCCGATCTCTACCAGTCGGAACAAGGCAAGCGCCTGTTCGGCTTCATTGCCGCCGGCGGCTCCGCGGGCGCCCTGCTCGGCCCGACCATCGCGGTTACGCTGGCCGAAGTCATCGGTCGCGCCCACCTGCTGCTGATCGCGTTACTGCTGCTGGAAGCGGCCGTGTTCTGCGCAATGCGCCTGGAGAACGCAGCACCTGAACTGAAAGGCGACAATGCACCGGGACAAACCGCAGCCAGACCGGACAGCGGACTCGGCGGCGGCTGGATCGCCGGACTGATGATGGTGTTGCGCTCACCCTACCTCGCCGGTATCGCGCTGTGGGTGGCCCTGCTGTCGCTGGCCGGCACCTTTCTTTACTTCCAGCAGGCCGGCATCGTCGCCTCGCTGACCGACGATCCCAACCGGCGCACGGCCATATTCGCGCGCATCGACCTCGCAGTGAGCCTGCTCACCATCGCCGTGCAGTTTTTCGCCACCGGCAAACTGATCCGGCGATTCGGCGCCGGCCCCGCCGCCGCTTTTCTGCCGCTGGTGTTCGCCGCAGGCTTCCTCGTGCTGGCACTGACGCCGATGTTGTGGGTGGTCATCGCCTTCCAGGCCGTGCAGCGCGCGGCGAATTTTGCGATCTCGAATCCGGCGCGTGAAGTGCTGTTCACCGTCGTCGACCGCGAGGAAAAATACAAGGCCAAGTACGTGATCGACAATGTGGTATTCCGCGGCGGCGATGCCGTCAGCGGCTGGCTGTTTCACGCGCTGCGCGGTTCAGGCATGGAGTCTTCGACAATTTCGTTCGCCACGGTACCGGTTACCGCCGGCTGGCTGCTCATCGCTCTGCTGCTCGGCCGCGCCCACGAACAACGCACCCTGAACCGCACTACCCCACCTTGAATGGAGTCCTGATTTATGAATAAAGACAACAGGTTATATTCGCGCCGTGACATCCTAGCCATGGGTGCCGGATTGACAGCAGCCAGCGTGCTGCCCGGACTGTCCTGGGCACAGGCCGCAGCAGGACCGCTGCTCAGCCGCAAGATTCCGAAAAGCGGCGAACTGCTGCCGGTGATCGGCATCGGCACTGCGATCGTGTTCGACATCGATGACGACACGGCTCAACGCGCCGAACGTGCGACAGTCATCCGCACGCTGCTCGGCGGCGGAGCCAAGCTGATCGACACCGCGCCTTCCTACGGCTCAGCCGAAGCGGTGGTCGGCGATCTGCTCGCCGACCTCAAGGTGCGCGACCAGGTATTCCTCGCCACCAAGGTGCGCGCCAACGACAATGACGCAGTCATTGCGCAGATGAAACGCTCGCAACAGCGGCTGCACACGCGGAAGTTCGACCTGATGCAGTTGCACAACGTCGGCTTCCAGGATCGCGGCAGGGTCGCTTCACAACTCGCCATCGTGCGTGAATGGAAGCAGCAGGGACACTTCCGCTACATCGGCGTCACCCACTCGCAGCGCCAGGAAGATGCCAACGACCGCCTGATCGAAATCATGCAGCTGGACAAAATCGACTTTATCCAGGTCAACTACTCGATGGCCGAGCGCAGTGTCGAGAACCGGCTACTGAAAGTCGCCGCCGATACCGGCACCGCGCTGCTGTGCAACCTGCCCTTCGGCCGCGCCAGCCTGTTCCGCGCGGTGCGCGGCAAGCCGGTGCCGGACTGGGCGAAGGAATTCGACGCCTCCACCTGGGGACAGTTCTTCCTCAAATACCTGCTTGCGGAAAAGGCCGTGAATGCCGTGATTCCCGGCACCGACAAGGTCGAATACATGATCGACAACCTCAATGCCGGGCGCGGCCGGCTGCCGGACGAGTCCATGCGCAGGCGCATGCGTGCGCACATCGACGCGCTGGGCTGATTCTCGCGCTGCCGCAGCAGGCAGCTGCGCGATTAAACCCGCTTCACCGGTTTGATTGCCACGCCGTCCGCGCTGATGCGTTGATTGAGCAGGTTCACGCACGCCGCCACCACGTTCAGCGACGGCGTCGCCACGCCGGTCATCGCGCCCAGCTCGAGTATGACGTTGACGATGGCATCCATCTCCAGCGGCCGGCCGGCGCGCACGTCCTGCAGCGTTGATGACGGAATCGAAGCACGCTTCGCCGCGACAGCAACCATCTCCACCGGATCGCCGTCGAGAGGCGTGCCGACCGCAGCCGAGACCGCCATGATTTCGCGCATCACCACCACTGCCAGCGGCTGGGTGCCGGGAAAAGCAGCCACCTCTTTGGCCGTAGATTGAGTAATACCCCCCAGCGGGTTCCAGGTCGCATTGCCGAGCAGCTTGCTCCACTTGGCCTTGCGGATGTCCTTCACCACACGGCCGTTCCAGCCCGCGCGGGTCATCATTGTGCCTAGCGCTTGGACCCGCGGCGTCACACTGTTGTCGATCTCGCCCATCACCAGCGCCTCGGTATCGTTGTCGACCAGACGGATGTAACCAGGTTCAACGAGGTCGGCGGGCTTCAGCGACACGCCGCCGATGATCTGCCGCGGCTCGAAGGTCCGAGACAGCACGCCGTTGGGATCCAGGGTCTTCAGCTGCGTTCCCTTGAATTTCGATTCGATGGCCTGGAAGTACCACCACGGCAGGCCGTTCTGCGGAAATACGAACACGCCGTCCTTCGTTGCCAGTCCCTTGAGGTGCTGCGCGGCATCGGCCATCTGCTGCGATTTCAGCGTAACGAAGATGGTGTCGAACAGCCCCTTTTCCTCGCCGGGTTTGCATACGCGCACCTTGATCGGCTCCAGCCGCCCGCTCTTCGGGCCCTCAAGCCGGATGCCACGCGAGTACAAAGCGTCATACTGCGCGCCACGGGCCACTAGCGTGACATCTTCGCCGGCCGCCGTCAGTATCGCCCCCAGATAACCGCCGATGGCGCCTGCACCGTAAACCAGGATTTTCATGAATCAGCCTTTGATTGAATCCGCCTAAAGTCAGCAAAAAAATGCGGCGCAATCGAGCGCCGCCCGGAAATCTATACAAGTATTTGTATTAATTTATTTTTGTTAATGCCTGCAGGGCCGGCGCTACAGCCGCATCAGCCAGCGCCACAAGTTCTTCAGCGGTGCGATTCTGGACTGGATGCGGAACGAACACAATTGCAGGATCAAAACCCAGCGCGCGGCTTTGCGAAACAATGGCGTCCCTGAACTCGGTGGTCACCACCGAAACCCCCGGCAGACCAAGCGCATCGAAAGTCATGAGGTCGTGCAGACTGCACGAGGTGCATGACCCTCAGTCGGACAAGCCGATCATCACCACATCGGCTTCAGCCACGACCTTGTCGACCACTTCCTTGGGCGCAACCTTGGCATTGGTCGGCTTGGCATAGCGCCGGGTTTTGATGCCGCGCTCGGCCATGCGTTTTTCGATGGTGTCGAAGAATTCATCGCTGCGCGTTTTGCCGATCTCGAACAGTGCCAGCGTCAGTCCATCGAGCGACGGCGGCGGTGCGCGGCGCGCGCGCATTACTGCTCCGGTTTCAGCGGTCGGATCACGTAACCAGGTATTCATCCTTTCACCTCCTTCGTTACTGGTTGCAGTTCGGTGCGATTGCGGCCCGCCAGCCAGCCCGGCAGGATCGCCGAGAACAGTCCCGCGGAACCGCCGGCACGAACCACCATCAGGCCGTCTTCGTGGAATTTCGGGACCTGCTCGCCGGCACGGCTGGCCGGTATGCCTTCGCCCACGCCACCGGCGCCGGCCACTAGTTCCGCACCGGGCCGTATCGTGGCCTCATACAGTGCACGCTCGATTCTGGCGCGGTCCCAGCCGGCTTCCTTGTAAATGGCATAGTGTTCAGGGGACAGCACCAGAATGGCGCGTGCTGACTGCACCAGTTTCGGATGGCCTATTTTCACTAGGGAAAGCGCGAACGATCGGGTCAGCGATTCCGGCGTGCGCGACTTCTGGTCAACAAAGGCCTCGGGTCCGTGACCCTGAAACAGCGTCACCGCGGACGCACCGGGCTTGATGCCTCGCGCCTGCGCCAGCGGATGCCAGGCCGGATCGGATTCATCCTCTGCGAAACACAGCGTGTATTTGCTCGGTGCGCCCAGTGTTGCACGATCCGCCTCGCCGGGACGGCCACCGCCGACGTTGCGCACGATCAGATTCAACGCGCGACCAATTGTGGAGTTGGCACGATTGCCCTGCCCCAGCGCATTGATGCCGCTATTCATGCCGATGCGCTTAGCAATCGGGCCGTTGACGATGATCACCGGAGCGGAAAAATAAGTCGTCGCCAGCACGCCGTGGAGTGTAAACGCCGGTTCCAGTGCGGCCTCGATCGCCGCCAGCAGCACCGGCATGTATTCGGGTCTGCAGCCCGCCATCACCGCGTTGATCGCGACCTTTTCAATCGTGCATTCGACGAGATTGGGCGGAATCCTGCCGACGATCTCGTCGGTCTTGCGGTTCGTGCCTTTCAGCATCGCGATCACGCGCTCATCGGTGGGAGGCGTCACCGGCAGGCCGTCGGTCCAGCCGCGCTGGTAACAGACCTCTGCTGCATCGGCATTCGGATCGTAGGTAATCTTGCGCGCGGCGAGCCAGGTCGCGCCGCTGTGTTTCGCTTCCAGCTTCTCGGCCACCCCGGGCTCGAGTGAACGTGATCCTCATCCGGGCTTGAGCTTTGGATGCTGCACGCCCAGGTCGGCGATGCCGGTCAGGCGCTGCCAGCCTTCGCGGTCCCAGCCGACCACTCTCTCGACTTCGCGACCCGCCTCAAAACGGATCAGGGTCGGCATGAATTCAATGTTGTTCAGCCATGACAAATCAAGCGCGCTGTCGTCCACCACACTGTCAACCTTGGAAGGAAATCCGGGGTCATCCTGGGAAACTACCTGAAAATGGCTGAGCTGACGCGCCGCGCGTTGCATTTCCCCTTCAATCAGCACGCAAGTGGGACACTCGCGCTTGGAAAACACTACCAGACCATCTTTCAACAGCTCTGTCGACACCAGCATGCTCCCTTCGATTTCAGCGGCTGCGCAAAACAGCGGCGGCAAGTGTTACTCTAACTCATCTACCCCGGTTCGGTGGCTCCTCCCTACCACTGCCTGATGAAAACAAACGAAGATGAAAATTGTCCCACCTCCGGAAAATCAAAGCCGTCGCAGTCTCATAAAAGCTGCTGGAGCCGCCGTACTGGCCATCACCATGTCTGACGCGCAATCTGCACCCGGCGGTCTGATTACCCGCTCGATTCCGCGCAGTGGCGAACGCCTTCCTGCAATCGGTCTCGGCACCTATCAGACCTTCGACGTGACCGTCGACGATCTGCCGCAAACCGAACTTCGGCACACGCTGCGCCGCTTTGTCGAACTCGGCGGCAAGGTCGTCGATTCCTCACCGATGTACGGCAATGCCGAAACTGCGGTCGGCGTTCTGACCACTGCACTGGGCCTGCGTAAATCCCTGTTTATTGCCACCAAGGTGTGGACCCGTGGCCGCGCAGAAGGCATCAGCCAGATGGAGGAATCGACACGCCTTCTGCAGACACCTATGATTGACCTGATGCAGGTACACAATCTGCTCGACTTAAAAGCCCACCTGCCGGTGCTGCGTGACTGGAAAAAGTCCGGGCGCATCCGCTACCTTGGCATCACCCACTGGCATGCAGGCATGCACGTTGAACTGGAGAAACTGGTGAAAACCGGCGATTTCGATTTCCTGCAGATTAATTATTCCCTCGACGAACCCGAGGCCGAAAACCGCCTGCTGCCGGCCTGCGCCGATTCCGGCACTGCGACGCTGATCAACCGCCCGTTTTCACAGGCAGGCCTGTTCGACAGGGTGCGCGGCAAGCCGCTGCCACCCTGGTGCGCCGACATCGACTGCAAGAGCTGGGCTCAGTTTTTCCTGAAGTGGATCATCAGCCATCCCGCAGTCACCTGCGCCATTCCAGGTACCCGTCTCGTGCGCCATATCGAGGACAACATGGCGGCATGTAATGGACGACTCCCCGACGCGGTGACGCGCAAGCGCATGACGGAGTATTTTTCGCGGTTGTGACGCAGCATGCAGTCCATCCTGTTATTCCTGTCCCGATGCAAATTTCCGGCATTCGCCTGACTCTCGCCCTGCTCTGCCTGCTGCTTGCTATAGGCTGCAGCATGGTGCGCGTCGGCTACAGCCATCTCGGCAGCGTCGCATCATGGATGGCGCATGACTACTTTGATCTCGAACCCGTGCAGCGCGACCAGTTTGCACGGCGCTTTGCAAAGCTGCACGCCTGGCATCGTTACGAACAGCTGCCCGATTACGCACGGTTTTTCGGTGAAATCCGGCAACGCGCCGGACGCGGACTGAAAACGAATGACATATTGTGGACCATTGACGGATTCCGTCAGCGTTATGCGCGGGTCGCCGCACACAGTGCTGCGGATGCCGCCGACCTGCTGGCTACAATCTCCGATCAGCAGATCGAGGCATTTCGCCGCCAGCTGGACAAGGACAATCGCAGGTTCGTTCGGGAAAACCGCAGCGGCGAAGATGAAACCGCACGCCGACGAGCAGCCAGTCGCAGGGCACTATCACGGCTGCGCGATTGGCTGGGCCCGCTGTCTGATACCCAGGAAGAACGCATCAACAGCCTCATGCAGGATGTACCGCTGATCGACCAATTGCGCCACCAGGACCGGTTGCGTCGGCAGCGTGATTTTTTCGAGCTGCTGAAACTCCGTCACGGCGAGCGAGACACTTTCACAAAAAAAGTGGCCGACTGGCTGCAGAACTGGGAAACAGGACGGGATCCCGCACTGGCGCGTGCATTTGAACATTCATGGCGCAAGCGCGCTGAATTCTATGCTGCCGTTGATCGCATGCTGACACCCTTACAGCGCAGCCACCTGCTTCACCGGCTGCAGGACTTCATAGACGACTTCCGTCAGCTCTCGGAACGCCCGGCCGCGACCGCCACAACTCGGTAAGCTAAAATCGCGGCTCGATCATCGAGAGCCGACCTGCAATGTCGAATTTTCCGGGACAAATCCATTCCAAATTGCCGAACGTCGGCACCACCATTTTCACGGTGATGTCACGGCTGGCTGCCGAACACAACGCGATCAACCTGTCGCAGGGGTTTCCCGACTTTGAATGCGCACCGGAACTGCGCGCGCTTGTGACGAAATACTTCAACGCGGGTCTTAACCAGTATCCGCCGATGGCCGGCGTGCCGGCGCTGCGCGAGGCCATCGCCGAGAAGATGGAATATCTCTACGGTACACGTTATGACCCAGAGCACGAAATCACCGTACTGCCCGGAGCGACCTATGGCATCTATACCGCGCTGGCAACGCTGATCCGGCCCGGCGACGAGGTCATCCTGCTCGAGCCGACCTATGACAGCTACGGACCTGCGGTCGAGGTCCACGGCGGTAAGGCGGTCTACGCGCAGATGCGCTATCCTGATTACAGCATCGACTGGACCGCGGTCGAAGCGGCGATCACCCCTCGTACCAAGGCCATGGTACTCAACACGCCAAACAACCCGACAGCGACGGTACTTTCCTCCGAAGACCTGCGCATGCTAGAAGGTGTATTGAAGAAAACCAACATCGTGCTGATCAGTGACGAGGTCTACGAGCACATCGTATTCGACGGACACAAACACCAAGGTGTCGCCTGCTTTCCCGGTCTAGCGGAGCGCAGCTTCTTCGTGTCGTCCTTCGGTAAGACTTACAGCGTCACCGGCTGGAAAATGGGCTACATTGCCGCGCCGCGCGAACTGATGACGGAATTCCGCAAGGTGCACCAGTTCAATGCCTTCGTCACTAACGGCCCGCTGCAATATGTGTTTGCCGATTACATGAAGAACAAGGACGCCTACCTGCAGCTGGCGGCGTTCTACCAGCAGAAGCGCGACTTCTTTCTTGAACACCTCAAGGGCTCGCGCTTCAGGCCGCTACCCTCGCGCGGCACCTTCTTCCAGAACCTCGCCTACGACGCCATCAGCGACGAGAAAGATTACGACCTCGCGATCCGGCTGACCAAGGAAAAAGGAGTTACTGCGATTCCAGTGTCGGTGTTCTATCGCCAACCGCCCGCACATCGCGTATTGCGTTTTTGCTTTGCTAAATCGGAGGAGACGCTGGCCAAGGGCGCCGCAATCCTCCGGCAGCTGTAATCAGTTGAGCCGCTTTACCCAGCATCTCATCAATCTTCCAAGCAGTTTATTCCTTGCCGCACTGCCGTCCGCTTTTGCGCCTGCACTTCCGGCAACCGAAGCAACCTACCCCCAAGCCACGGAATACATCGGCTCTGTGCGCCAGATCTACGACAGCGTTCTGTCGCTGGAGATGGCGGTCAACAATTTCCGCAACATCGACCGACTGTTTCCGGTGCGCAGGGCTCTTCGCTCATAAAACTGGTGCACCAGGTGCAGTCAAGAAAGTCGCTTCCCGGTGGCCGCGGGCCGGACGCGGCCCGCCGTCGATGGCTGCAGCAAAAAGGATTACGCAGTGCCGATCGTCATCGGCCTGATGGATCACTGAAAGCCAACGCTTTCAGGTGCCGATGCCCTTGACCCACGCATAGACATACAGCACCGCGATGCAGACTAGGGTCATCAGAAAACTGTAGCGGCGGTTTTCAGTGAGAAGCTTGCCAAACGGCAGGCCATAACGCCCCGCCATTACCAGCATGGTGTTCGACATCGGGCAGGAAGTTAGACCGATGCCCCAGCTCATTAGGAACACCATCGCCAGCATGTTCGGATCGGGATCGAGCGGCGTAAGCCACGGCCCCAGCACCGAAACCATAATCACCGGGTGCAGACCAATCCACGCAAATAGGTTCATCAGCACCAGCACGATGGTCGCCTCAAGGGGACCGAAGCGTATGAACGGCAAACCGAGCTCCAGAGCCGCAATAGCCCCGCTCATACCCGCAGACAGCACGCCCGCAGCCATAAACAATGTCAGTTCGCCGTTCATCAGCGGCAGACGGCGATGGACATGCTGGCGCAGAACGGGAATGGCACTGAGCGGATCACGCGCCAGCAAGGTAACGATGGTGACCAGCGGCGCGAAGGTCGCGATGATCGCCAGCACCGGCCAGCGCGGCTGCCATTCATGCGCAAGCAGTACGCTAGCAGCAAGCACGGCGGGCACCCAAAGCGATTCGAAATGCAGCGGATAACCAACGAACTCTTTGGCTTCTCCATGCCGCTTGGAAGTCAGCGTGAACCAGGTAACGGCAAGACCGATGGCCGCCAGCATGAAGCCCCAGACCATCAACTGCACCAGACTCGCCTCGGGCGACACGATCAGCGCGGCAGCCATCGCGCCGTAGAAAGGCGACCAGGTCGCACCAACGATGAAGCCCTGCGACAGGGCCATAGCCTGCTGCATTTTAAGTTTTTTCAACGTACTAAGCCGGTCGGCGAAAATCGCTACGGCCGAAAAGTTGATCACCGCTCCGAAGAGATGCACGCCGGCCAGCGTCTGCGCCAGCGCCCGCGGCCCCTGCTTCAGCGGTTCGGATGCAGTCTCGGGCCGCACCGCGATAAGTTGCAGAAACGAGACTGCGATCAGCAGGCCGGTCAGCGGAATATTCTGTGACAGTGCAACATTGACCAGACCCTGCTTGCAGCTCGCCATACCCCAGAAGATGCCGGCGATGCCCAGCATCACTAGCAACCAGACCATGATCAGTTGGCGCCGCGGCAGGTCCGGCATCAGCAACAGGCAGGCAATCCACGCCAGCACCCCGGTAATCCAATGTGGAAAATCTGGAAACGCGATACTCGCCGCGACCAGCACGACGACTGCGGCATAAAGCCACGCGGCAAGCGTATTGCGAGAAGAAACTGAAGGATTCAACTACGGACTTTCGACAGTCAGCGGCGGGATACCGTCGACACCGCGCGACGCAACCCGTGCACCGCGCGGTAGTTGGATGTTAGAGGACGCCCGATAATCCGCCATCAACGTTTATGCAGCAACCAGTCACGTAGCTTGCGGCGTCAGAAGCCAGGAACGCAATAACGTTCGCCACCTCCTCGGACTCGCCCATGCGCTTGAGCGGGATGGTCTTGCCGGTGTCAGCATAGTGCTGTTCGACAGACTTGTTGTTGCGCGCGGCGCCGCGCTCCTGCTGCTTGGACTTGATCTTGCCCACCGCCACCACGTTGACCAGTATGTTGTCTGCGGCGTACTCCTTGGACAGACCCTTGGCCAGCGCGAGGCCCGCGGCACGGCTGACCGTGGTCGGGAACATCGCAGCTCCCGGCTGCTTGGCGCCGACCATGTTGAGATTAATTATGCGGCCGCCACCGACTTTCTTCATGTGCGGCACTGCTGCGCGCGTGGTACGCACCTGTGCCATGACCTTGATCGTAATGTCGTTGTCCCAGGTCTTCTCGTCGACTTTTTCAAATGCAATCTGGCCGGAGCCGCCGGCGTTGTTGACGACGATATCCAGACGGCCGAAATGCTTCGCGGCCTCTTCGATGAAACGCTCCATGTCGCCCTCCTTGGCAGCATCGGCCACCACGCCGAGCACGTCGCCGCCCTGCTTCTTCAACTCGGCCACCATGGCGTCGATCAGTTCCTTGCGCCGCGCGCAGAACGCAACCTTTGCACCTTCCGCAACCAGTCGCCGCACCGTTGCGCCGCCTATGCCTTCGGTACCACCAGTGACGGCAGCAACTTTGCCTTTGAGGCCGAGTTCCATAACGTGAATTCCTTCGAGGTTTTCAAACGAGGAGAGGATTGTGACACATGATTTAGCCTCAATGTACCTTTCGACGTTCCCAGTGCCGCGCTACACTGCCTAGCCATGATCATTGCCATCCCTGACGACTACCACGGTCTGGTTTCGCAACTGGACTGCCTGAAAATTCTGGCCGGCCACGACGTACGCATCTTCAGCGACGTCGCACCCCCCGAAGCGACGCTGGTGAACAACCTGCGCGACGCCGAGATCATCGTGCCGATCCGAGAACGCACTCTTTTCACCCGCGGCATCATCGCGCAATTGCCGAAGCTGAAACTGTTCAGTCAAACCGGTCGCAGCTTCCATCACATCGACGCCGATGCCTGCAACGATCTGGGTATACCGATCACGTCTGGCGCGCATGCTTCGCCCTACACCGTAGCCGAACACACCTGGGCGCTGATCATGGCAAGCTGGCGCGACGTCGCCCACGAATCCGACCGCATGCGCGAAGGCCTGTGGCGCAACCGGTTCAACATCGGGCTGCGTGGAAAAACGCTGGCCATCCTCGGCCTCGGCACAATCGGCAAGCTGGTGGCGCAAACCGGCGCCAGTTTCGGCATGCGCATATTGGTATGGGGCCGCGAAAGCTCGCTCGCCGCCGCCAAAGCCGCTGATTACAAAACCGCGGCCAGCCAGGATGACTTGTTCGCTCAGGCAGACGTGATGGTTATAATGGCGCGGCTATCGAAAGACACGCGCGGATTAGTCAAAGCCGAACACCTCGCCAAAATGAAACCGACAGCGCTGCTGATCAATACTGCGCGCGCCGAACTGATCGAAGCCGGCGCGCTGGTCGCCGCGCTCAAAGCCGGCTATCCAGGCCTTGCCGCCACCGACGTCTACGAAAAGGAACCGGTGCAACACGGTGAACATCCGCTTCTTGAACTCGACAATGCGTTGTGCACCAACCACAGCGCGTGGCTGGAACAAGGCACCTACGAAGCCTATTTCGGCGAGGCGTTCGCAAATGCCGCGGCATTCGCGGCGGGCAGGCCAGTGGAAATTAGGAATCAGCCGAAAAAAAACTGAATTTCAGACTGCCCGCCACTGCTCTCCAGCACACACAGCCCGCCCAAGCTTTTGCAACCGTAGCAGCGTTGCATGCAGCGAACGCATGGCGACGTTGTGGATGCGTTCAGGCACGTCGTCATAAGCCGTTTTGACCAGATCCTCCAGCGTCACCGTTCCCGCGTTCTTCAGCGCGACAAAAATCTTCTCTTCGCGTCTCAGCCGGTGTGCGATGAGTTTTTTCACTTCGGCCTGCGGCGTTTTGATGACATGGCCATGGCCCGGTGCGAAGGCGTCGATGTCGAGCGTCAGCAGTTTTTCCAGCGAATCGAGATAGGCCTGCATGTCGCCATCAGGAGGCGAAATCACCACCGTCGAACCCTGCATCACGTGATCGCCAGTGAACAGCACGCCGCTCCTCTCAAGCAGATAGCACAGATGATTTGAGGCATGCCCCGGCGTGTGCACCGCACGTAATTTGTATACCCCGCAATCGACGACGTCACCGTCAGCGAGCGCGCGGTCCGGCCAGAAGGTCTCATCCTGACGGCCATCGTTAGGTACGCTGCCGTGACCGAGGATCTGCGCACCGGTCGCAGACTTGATCGCCTGCGCCATAGGAGAATGATCGCGATGCGTATGCGTACAAAGAAGCCAGCGCAGTTTTTTTCCGACCACAGCAAGCAAAGCGTTACGATGCGACTCGATCTCCGGTCCCGGATCGATCAGCGTCAGGTCGTCATCACCGAGAATGTAGCTGTTAGTGCCGGGCCCGGTCATCACGCCAGGATTGGGCGCGGTGATGCGGCGCACATCGGGCGCGATCTCGACAACTTCGCCCGGAACAATCGGCTGGGCCGATGACGTCATCTCAGCCCACGCGACCTTCTGTCGAGGCATCGTCGTAACCCGGTTCACCAGGGAGGATACGCTGCCCGTTCTTGCCGATCTTCGGTAGCACAGCGCGGATCTCACTCTGTTTTGCCGCCAGTCCCTTGCGCAACGATGCCACCGAATTGAAATTGGTAAAGGTTTCCAGCGTGCGCACCGTCGGGGTGCGCATCTCGAATTCTCCGCGCTGGTGGCGCGACAGCGCCTCGCCCGGACTCAACCAATCGGCGGCGATGGTTTCGCGCTCGTCCTGCAGCGGCTTTTGCCCCTGCGGTGCCTCCGCCATGAAAAAGCGCGTGTCGTAGCGCCTCGGCAGTCCGACCGGCGTGATCCAGTGCGCGAAATAGGTCAACGCATCAGCCGCAAGCTGCAACTGTTCGGACGCCATCAAGTCAGCAAACCCCGCCTCACCGGCATTCAAGCGCCGGCGATGTTCTCGAAAGCGCACTTCGACACCCGCATCGTCAAAACGGATGAGTTGCCCCGCTTCATCACGCGCCAGCAACAGCCCCGATTCCTCGAACGCCTCGCGGATCGCGGCCACCCAGTAGCTCAGGCCTCCGTGCTCCACGCCCAGCGCGGCGCTGGCAACCGCATCGTCGAGATATTTACATAACTTATTGGATTTAAATGATAGATCTTCGTCGTCCAGACCCCCGCCGGGGAACACATGCATGCCCGGCACGAATCCGGATTTGAGATTACGCCGCATCATCAGCACCTCGACGCCGGGTTCCGCATCGCGCACGATGGTCACCGTCGCCGACGGCATCGGCGTCACGATCTTCACTGCGCCGCTTTTGGATTCGCCACTCACGAATGTTTCACCAACAGCTTGATCAGGCTGGATGTATCGAGACGGCCATCACCCTGTTCCTGCAGACGCGCGTAAAACTGGTCGATCAGCGCGATCGCTGGCAGCTGCGAGCCGTTGGCACGCGCTTCTTCCATGGCGATGCGCAGATCCTTGCGCATCAGGTTGACCATGAAGCCGAAATCGAACTTGCCTTCGATCATGGTTTTGCCGCGGTTTTCCATCTGCCACGAGGTCGCCGCGCCTTTTGAGATCACATCGACCGCGCGCTTGGCATCGAGTCCGGCATGCATCGCGAACGCCAACCCCTCAGATAGCCCCTGGATCGCGCCGGCAACGCAGATCTGGTTGACCATCTTGGTTTTCTGACCGCAACCCGACAGCCCCATCAGCATTACCGCCCGCGCAAAGTGCTTGATCACCGGCTCGGCACGAGCAAACGGTGCTGCATCGCCGCCGACCATCACCGTGAGGATGCCCTGCTCAGCACCCGACTGGCCGCCGGACACCGGCGCATCGAGAAAATGCAGGCCCTTGGCTTTAGCGATTGCATGTAGCTCGACCGCCACCGCTGCCGACGCGGTGGTGTGATCGACGAAGATAGCATCGCGGCTCATCGTATTGAATGCGCCGTTTTCACCGATGGTCACTTCGCGCACGTCGTTGTCGTTGCCAACGCAGCTGAATACGATTTCCGCACCCAGCGCCGCTTCGGCCGGCGTATCCGCTATAGTGCCCTGATACTTCGCCACCCACGCCTGCAGCTTCGCCCGCGAGCGGTTATATACGGTAACTGAATGCCCGGCTTTGGCCAGATGCCCAGCCATGGGACCGCCCATAATGCCTGTTCCGATAAATGCCACTTTCATGATTGCCGTACTGTAGCTAAATGATCACTTCACTTGGACACCCGCCTGTTTCGCCACGCCCGCCCACTTTTCGGCTTCCGCGCGGATGAATTTAGCGAAGGCTTCAGGCGAACTTGAAATGCCCTCGGCGCCGGCACGGATCAGCTGCTTCTGGATCTCGTCCTGCGACAGCACGGCCACGATTTCCCGGTTGAGCTTAGCGACCACAGCCTGCGGCGTGCCGCGCGGCGCCAGTATGCCATGCCAGTTATCGGCCTCGAATCCCGGCAGACCGGCTTCCGACACTGTCGGCACTTCAAGCGCAGAAGGCGAACGTTTCGCTGTTGACACCGCCAATGCCCGCAGGCGTCCCGCCCGCGCATGCGGCAACGCCGGGGGCATGCCCGCGAAGAACAGGTGTGATTCACCGCTGAGGATGGCTGCCGTGGCCGGTCCACCGCCTTTATACGGCACGTGCACCAGATTCACTCCTGCAGTGGATTTGAAAAGTTCCGCAGACAGGTGCTGCGGACTTCCGGTGCCCACGGATGCGTAATTGAGGACACCGGGTTTGGATTTGGCATACTGGATCAATTCACGGATGGATTGCACCGGCAGCGAAGGATGCACCACGACCAGCAGCGGCACGATCGCCACGCGAGACACTGGTGCAAAACTCCTCACTGGATCGAACGGCAGCTTTTTGTAGAAATTGGGGCTGATCGCCACCGAAACCGTGGCCATGAACAGTGTGTGACCATTGGCTGCCGAACGCGCAACGATCTCCGCGCCGATGTTGCCGGTAGCGCCCGGACGGTTGTCGACGACGATCTGCTGACCTAGCCGTTCGCCGAGTTTCTGCCCGACCAGGCGGCCGATGATGTCGGGTGCGCCGCCCGGTGCGAAACCGACTACCATCCGTATCGGCTTGTCTGGGAAATTGGTGGCCGGATCGGCCGCTGCTACCGGTAATACACAGAACATACCCAAGGTGAATATCGCGAATCCTGTTTTCATGTTTTATCTCCGCTCACTTCAACTTGCCGAGTGCGCGCAACAAGCGTCCCGGCGTTATCGGAATTTCAGACATCTGCGCGGAAAACGGACGCAGCGCGTCATTCACCGCATTGAGCACTGCCGCCGACGCTCCTGCCGTTCCCGCCTCGCCCGCGCCCTTGGCGCCTAGCTCGGAAGTTACAGTGGGAGTCACCGTATGCCCAACCGTGATGTCTGGCATTTCACTAGCCATGGGCACACGGTAATCCATAAGGCTGCCGTTTAACAATTGTCCCTGTTTATCGTATAGGCACTGCTCGTAGAGCGCCGCGCCCAAGCCCTGCACGCAGGCACCGCGGATCTGCTCGTCGACCAGTAAAGGATTGATGATGGTGCCGCAGTCGTCCACCACCCAGTGTCCTAGCAGTCGGATAAAACCGGTTTCCGGATCGATCTCCAGATACGACGCTTGAATGCCGTTGGTGAACGCTCCGCTATAGGTTTTCTGTGCGTAACTGCGGGTCACCGCAAGTTCCGGCTGAAAATCCTTAGGTACTTGGTCAGTGCGGAAATACGCGGTGCGTGCGACGGCTTCCAGTGTCATCACTTCTGCGCCGGTCGCGGCATCAACCACCGTGTCGTTACGAATGTCGTAGAGCGAAGCCTCGCTATCGCGCAACCGTGCGACAAAAGCCAGGATGTTGGCGCGCAGCGCCTTGCCCGTCAGCAATGCCGCCTCGCCGCAGATGCCGGTGCCGCGCGAACCCCAGACGCCGCCGCCCATCGGTGTGGCATCGGTGTCGCCAAGGATGACCCTGACGTTTTTCACTGCGACACCGCAGGCCGCCGCGACTACCTGCTGGATCACCGCATGGCCGCCCTGCCCGCAGTCGGTTATGCTCGAAGCCGCCACGATAGTGCCGGTCGCAGTCAGTTTCAGCGTGCACGAATCCTGCGACGCGATCGACACGCCGCCCTGGCCGTAGGTGGCGGCGGAAGGATTGGAGTTTTCGACAAAACTCGCCAGCCCGATGCCGCGATAAATGCTTTGCTTGCGCAAACGCGCCTGCTCGTCACGCAGTCCGCGATAATCCATCAACTCCAGCAACTTGTCGAGCGCCTGATGCTGCGACAGCCTTTCCAACACCGGCCCGCCCGCCAGTTTAAGCGGATAGGCATCGGCAGCGTGATAATGGCGACGGCGGAATTCCGCAGGATCGACACCGAGCTTCGCCGCCGCGAGATCTATCAACCCTTCGCTGACCAGGCACGCCACCGGATGGCCGACAGCGCGGTACTGGCCGTACATCGCCTTGTTCTGGAATACCGCGCGGGTCACCGCGCGATACGCACCATGGCGATAACCTGCGCACACTAGGTTCGACACCTGCAAGCCTTCATTGGCGCTGCCGCGCGGGTAGCCCGAATAAGGGCCAATGCCGTAGCGGTCATCCACCTCGACACCGAGTATGTCCCCTGTTTTTGACAAAGCCATGCGCGCGCGCACCCGATGCCCGCGCGCATGAAAATCGCCGACAAAGGATTCGAGCCGGTCGGCAACGAATTTCACCGGGCGCCCTAGCTTGATCGCCGCCGCCACTGCGGCCAATTCATCACCGTAGATGTGGATTTTCAGGCCGAAACTACCGCCGACATCCGGTGCGATCACCCGCACCTGCGTTTCCGGCAGCCGGAAATGACGAGCCAGTATCCACTGCATCATGTACGGCACCTGCGTCGACTGCCAGACTGTCAGCTGGCGGTCCCCGGAGTTGAAATCAGCGACGATGCCACGAGGCTCCAGCGTGACCGCGGTGTGGCGCGAGGTCCTGAATTCAGCTTCGATCACATGAGCGGCATCGGCAAAGGCGGTCTGCACATCGCCAGCAGCCACCGTGCGTTCGAAGCAGAGATTGCTGCCGAGCACGGAGTGAATGAGGGGTGATTCAGCATACAGCGCAGTTTCGATGTCGGTGACTGCCGGAAGCTCCTCCCAGCCAACCTCGATCAACGCCAGCGCATCCTCGGCTTCAGCACGCGTCGCAGCAGCAACAATCGCAACCGGTTCGCCCTGCCAGCATGCGCGCTCTACCGCCAGCGGCAGTTGCGGTGCCGACTGCATGCCGGGCACATGCTGGAGCACACCTGCATAG
>JAYOED010000002.1:0-11926 GCA_038106575.1 Burkholderiales bacterium | reverse complement strand
CCTGCATAGGGCTCACACATTGCAGAAATGTCCTTGCCCGTCAGCACAGCGGCAACACCAGATGCTGCACGCGCAGCCGCCACATCTATGCTCACGATACGCGCATGCGCATGCGGGCTGCGTAGCACGGCGACATGCAGCATGCGCGGCAGACTAATGTCATCGACATACTGACCTCGCCCCGCGAGGAGACGCAACGCATTGGCACGCGGCAACGCAGCGCCGATGGCACTTGCCGTTTTGTTTTTGACAGCACTCATGATTTGGTCCGCGAGCGGCATACCGCCTCCACTGCATCGATGATCGACTGATAGCCGGTGCAGCGGCAATAGTTACCAGAAAGGTGTTCGCGGATTTCAGCGCGACCGGCTTGAGGATTGTTTTCTACGATGTCTGCCGCAGTCAGCAGCATCGCCGGCGTGCAGAAACCACATTGCAGGGCATTGCGCACGTGGAATTCGCGGCGCAAATCGGTGATCACGTCATTAGCAGCACATTCGATGGTGATGACTTCAGCACCGTCTAACTGCACGGCCAGCATCAGGCATGCACGCACGATGGCGCCGTTTACCTTCACCGTGCAGGCACCGCATACCCCATGCTCACAACCAACGTGGGTTCCGGTGAGCCCTAGGTCTTCACGCAGGAAATCAGCGAGATTGCGCCGTACCGACACCTGGCGTGTTAACTGCTCGCCGTTGACAACCAGCGTAACCGTCGTTGCCGTCTGCACTGCGTTATTCATTCCGTGCCTCCGTTGCGCAGCAGATCATTAATTGCCCGCTCAAGCACCACGCCGGCATAGTGCATGCGCATTTCTGCAGTGCATTGCGGATCAGAAGCGGGGGCGATGTCCTGCTCCAGCGCATTTCGCACCGCGGCCAACAATTCGGAATTCACCGTTTGACCCTCGAGCACGGCAACGACATGTGGCGCAGTTACCGGACGGTCACCGACGCCGAAAAAAGCCAGCTGCAAGTTGCGCAGCGTGCGCCCTTCCACCAGTGCCTGTATCGCAATCCCGGCCCAGGCGTAATCGCCTTGGCGTGGCGCCAGTTCGCGGCAGACTGCACGTTCGCCGGGAAGCGCCGGTTCAAACTCTACTGCAACCAGCAGTTCATTGGATCGGCGGACGGTTTCGTAGAGTCCGTTGAAAAATTCCCCGGCGCGTACGCGCCGTTCGCCTTTCCGGCTCGCCAGCACGATCTCGGCATTCAATGCCGCACAGCACGCCGGCCATTCCGCTGCGGGATCGGCCAGTGCCAGACTGCCGCCAAAGGTGCCGCGGTTGCGGATCGCCGGATGCGCAATCAGCGGCGCCGCCTGCGACAGCAGCGGCAATGTCTTTGCGATCAGCGCCGAGTTCTCGATATCGGCATGGCGCGTCATAGCGCCAATGCGGATGCGACCGTTACTTTGAGCAATGCCCACCAATTCGCCGATGCCGTTCAGGTCGATCAGCACCTGCGGGGCATCGAGCCGCATGTTGAGCGCCGCTATCAGGCTTTGGCCGCCCGCAAGCAGGCGTGCGCCGTCGCTATAAATATCCATTAAATCGAATACTTGATTAATATTCCCAGGGCGGGAATAAGTAAAGGCAGGTGCTTTCATCTGATCAAGCCCGTGCCGCCTGACGCTGCGTCAGTCGCCGTCAGCCTCGTGGCGGAACCGTGTGCTCAGTCGACCGCACAGCCGGCGGTCGTTGCCTTAGGCGGCTCGACGAAGGTCGTGATATCGACGTCGTTGCGAATCGCCGTCATCTCAGCGAGGATCGCCACCGCAATTTCCGGCGGCGTCTTGCTGCCGATCTTCAGGCCGACAGGGCCGTGCAATCGCGAAATTTCCTGCTGCGACAGATCGAATTCAGCGAGGCGCTTGCGGCGCGCGTCGTTGTTTTTCTTCGAGCCGATTGCGCCGATGTAGAACGCGGGGGATTTGAGCGCTTCAAGCAATGCCATGTCGTCGAGCTTAGGATCGTGTGTCAGCGTCACCACCGCGCTGTGGCCATCGAGATTCATTTCGGTCACCACGTCATCCGGCATACCGCGCTTGAGTTCCGCTCCGGCCACCGTCCAGCCGTCGGTATATTCCTCGCGCGGATCGCAAACGGTTACCTGGTAATCCAGCGCTTGCGCCATCTGCGCCAAATACGTCGACAGTTGCCCTGCGCCGACGATTAGCAGCCGCCAGCGAGGGCCGTAAACCGTCCGCAGAGTTGCGCCGTCGAATGCCAGCTGGTCGGACCATTTCGCCGGACCGACGCTGGCGCGGCCGGACCTCATGTCCAGCGTGCGCAGTACCAATTCGTGACGTTCGATGCGCGCCAGTAGTTCATCGAGTCCGCTGGCAGTTGTCAGCGGCTCCAGCACCAGTTCCAGCGTGCCGCCGCAAGGCAGTCCGAAACGCTGCGCCTCTTCCGCAGATACGCCGTACTTGGTGGTGGTCGGCGTATTTTCGGCCAGCGTGCCGTTCTTCACACGCAGGATCATGTCGTCTTCGACGCAGCCGCCGGACACCGAACCGACCACCATGCCGTCATCGCGGATAGCAGACAGCGCTCCAATCGGACGCGGAGCGGAACCCCAGGTCCTGATCACCGTCGCCAGCACGGTACGGCGGCCACCACTTACCCACTCGCGCGCGGTCCGGATCACCTGCAGATCAACACTATCCATTAGCAAATCCTCAATCAATATCCGTCAATGGCGATATTGTAG
The DNA here is from genome assembly GCA_038106575.1 of Burkholderiales bacterium. Classification (GTDB taxonomy): domain Bacteria; phylum Pseudomonadota; class Gammaproteobacteria; order Burkholderiales; family SG8-41. The sequence goes on along the minus strand of JAYOED010000002.1, from coordinate 9,209 downwards.
CGCGGCGCATGAGGTAACATCGGACACCCCCTTTAAGGAGAACATTCCGGATGGAAATGACCGGCGAACAACTGATTGCCCTGCCCCGTCAGGCAGTCTGGGATGCACTGAACGACACGGCCGTGCTGATGGACTGCATTCCCGGCTGCGATTCCATTGAAAAACAGTCTGATTCCGAGTATCTGCTGACCATGACCGCGAAAGTGGGTCCCGTCAGCGCTAAGTTTAAGGGGAAAATGACGCTGCTGGACGCTCAAGCGCCAGAAGCCTACACCCTGCAGTTCGAAGGCCAGGGTGGCGTCGCCGGGTTCGCCAAAGGCAAAGCACGCGTAACCCTTGCAGAAGAAGGCAGCCAGACCCGCCTCAGCTACGGCGTCAAGGCCAACATCGGTGGTAAGCTGGCACAGGTCGGCGCCCGTCTGATCGACGGCGTTGCCAAAAAAATGGCGGAGCAGTTTTTCACCGCGTTCAACAAGCGTGCCAGCGGTACTGCAGCCTGATCCCGGTTGGGGGCAATAAAAAAGCCGGCTCGCACCGGCTTTTTTAATGCCCGAAAAACTCAACCGACGTGCTTACGGAAAAACGCCAGAGTCCGCTCACGTGCCAGCTTAGCGCTGACGGCATCATAGGATCCGCGCTGATCGCAATTGAAACCATGACCGGCGGGATAAAAATGATGTTCCCACTGCGTATGCGCGGCCTGTACCTTTTTCGCAGCCTCCAGCGGGATGGAATGGTCTTTTTCGCCCCAGTGGAACTGCACCGGGCATTTCGCCTGGGAAGTAATCAGACTGGGAATTGCACCGCCGTAATGCGGCGCCGAGCACACCAGACCCGCCACGTCCGCAGCAGCCTTCCATGACACCGCGCCGCCCCAGCAATAACCGACGATGCCGATCTTGCCTGCGCTCTGCAGCGCCTTGACCGTTGCAGCCACATCCTTCATCGCATCCTCGAAATTCATTTTCTGCATCAGCCCGCGGCTGACTTCAATTTCCTCCGGGGTGTAACCGCACTCGTAGTTGCGCTGCACCCGGTCAAACATCGCCGGCGCGATCACCAGATAGCCGTCCGCCGCGTAGCCGTCGGCAACGGAACGGATGTGGCTGTTGACGCCGAAGATTTCCATCACCACCACGATACCGCCGCGCAGCTTGCCCGCGGGCTCCGCTTTGTAGGCACCGAGTTTGTGTCCATCAGATGCCGTCAATTCGATCATGCTACCCATGCACTCCTCCTGTCTGCACTAGTAAGTGAAAACTGAAGAATTATAACTTGCTGCCGTGATGCCTTGGCCATCCTGATAAAATATCCGTATGGCGGAACCCAACGGGAGAACAACGACCATGCTTAAGATCTGGGGGCGCATCAATTCCATCAACGTGCAGAAAGTGCTGTGGAGTTGCGCCGAAATGAATGTGCCTTACGAGCGCATCGACGCCGGCATGCAATTTGGCGTCAACAACACGCCCGAGTACAAGGCAATGAACCCGAACGGACTGGTGCCGCTGATCGATGACGACGGCTTTCAGCTATGGGAATCCCATGCCATCGTCCGCTATCTCGCGCGCAAGCACGGCATGGGCACGCTGTGCCCGGCTGATCCGCGCGCGGCCGCTGATGCCGACCGCTGGATGGAGTGGTACAGCACTTCGCTGTGGAATCACATGCGGCCGATTTTCTGGAACCTGATCCGCACGCCACCGGAAAAACGCAACATGATCGAGGTCGAGGATAACCGCAAGAAGCTCGCGATTTATCTGGCGATGGCCGATACGCAACTGGCGAAGTCTGCCTGGCTTGCGGGCTCCGCATTCACCATCGGCGACATACCGCTTGCCGTGCTTTGCCATCGCTGGTTCAGCCTGCCGATTGAACGCCCGGCGGCTCCCAACCTCGAACGCTGGTTCAAGACGGTTTCAGCAAGACCGGCATTCCAAAAGCACTGCGCCGCGCCGCTGACCTGAATTTCTGGGATCGCTCATGAGCCCACAACGGAGCTACCGCTATTACGAATTCGTGATGGCGGCTTTCGTCACAGTACTGATCTGCTCCAACCTTATCGGCCCGGCAAAGATTGCGCAGATTGATCTGCCTCTGCTTGGCGCAGCAACCTTCGGCGCCGGCGTGCTATTTTTTCCGATCTCCTACGTTTTTGGAGACATCCTGACCGAGGTCTACGGTTACGCGCGCGCCCGAAGGGTGATCTGGGCCGGCTTCGCAGGACTCGCGTTCGCCTCGTTCATGGCGACCGTGGTCGTTGCGCTGCCGCCCGCACCGTTCTGGTCCCACCAGGGCGCTTACGAAATCGCCTTCGGCAACGCACCGCGCATCGTCGCGGCATCGATGATCGCCTATTTCTGTGGCGAGATCGTCAATTCCTACCTGCTTGCCAGAATGAAGGTGGCGACCGGCGGCCGCTGGCTGTGGACTCGTACCATCGGCTCGACAATTGGTGGCGAGGCCGTAGACTCGATGCTGTTCTATCCGCTCGCCTTCTACGGCGCGGGCATCATTCCGGACGACAAGCTACCGCTGGTGATGATGGCGCAATTCGTCACCAAGGTCGGTGTCGAGGTTGCGTTCACGCCGCTAACCTACAAGATCGTCAATTTCCTGAAACGCGTGGAGAACGAGGATTATTACGACCACAACACCGATTTCAGCCCGTTCACGCTGAAAACGTAGATAGAAAAGCGGGGATTACGCGCGCAGCCAGCGCGCGAATATGAACAGCCCGCCGCCGAAAATAACCCCGAACACCATCAGCTGCAGCGCGTAACTGAACCAGGCATGACCGGTTTCCTCACCGCGTTCCGCGAGGTTGTGGCAGTACATCAGGAATGGCGAAGGCATGCCGATCAGCGGAATTCTCTCGAAACGCACGTCGACGATCGCCTTCAGCGCCAGTAACGCCACGAGAACCACAAGGGCAAACGGCACTTCCAGCGAGGTAAAACCCAGAATGGCGCCAAGAAGAAGGGCGAAAATCATTGAATAAACGAGCGTGTCACTGGAAATCTCTGGAGTGTTTGCTGGTCAGGGAGGTGGGATTCGAACCCACGACCTCCTGCGCCCAAGGCAGGCGCGCTACCGGGCTGCGCTACACCCTGATTCGGCAAGCCCTCATTCTACCGGAAAATGTGGACTTGCCGGAGTGCGCAAACCCGGTTCCGCTAGAATGCGCGCTTTGACGGCAACAGGCACATGAACCTCAATCACTGGCGTTCGCCCTCCATGGTGCTGTTCTGCGGCGGTATGATCCTCACCGTAGCGCTCGGCGTTCGCCACAATTTCGGGCTCTACCTTCAGCCGATGACCATAGATCTTGGCATCGGCCGCGAAGCCTTTGCGTTCGCAATCGCTATCCAGAACCTGCTCTACGGTATTTCACAGCCGATCACCGGCGCCATCGCAGACCGTTACGGCACAGGACGAGTACTGATCGGAGGCGCGCTGTGCTACGCGCTCGGTCTCTACCTGATGTCGGTTTCTAGCACCGGACTGGAACTGACGCTGAGCGCAGGGTTGCTAATCGGCGCTTCTATAGGCTGCTGCGGATTTTCAATCGTCTTTGGCGTCATCGGCCGCACGTTTCCGCCGGAAAAACGCAGCGTCTCGCTGGGCATCGCCGGCGCTGCGGGATCGTTCGGTCAGTTCGTGATGCTGCCCTACGGCCAGTGGCTGATCAACCAGGTCGGCTGGTCACAGGCATTGGTGATTCTCGCGTTGACCGTAATGGTCATCATCCCGCTGTCGGGCGCGCTGATCGAAGACAAGAAGGCGCAGGCCGCCTTCCTGCAAACTCAAACATTTGGCGAAGCGCTGCGTGAAGCCTTTGCGCACCGCGGCTTCCTGCTGCTGTGCACCGCTTATACGGTGTGCGGCTTTCAATTGCTGTTCATCGCCGTGCATTTTCCTGCCTATCTTATCGACCAGCGCATGACGCCGGAGACCGGCATGATCGGACTGGCGCTTATCGGTTTCTTCAACATGATCGGCAGCTACGCCTGGGGCTGGCTCGGCGGCAGGCATACCAAGAAATACCTGTTGTCATTGCTCTACCTAACGCGCTCCGTGGTGATCATGATATTCATCCTGCTGCCGGTGACGCCGATGACGGTCTACCTTTTTTCAGCGGCAATCGGCTTCCTGTGGCTCGGAACCGTCCCGCTGACCGGCGGACTAATCGCGCACGTGTTCGGCGTCAAATATCTGTCGACACTGACCGGAATTGCCTTCCTGTTTCATCAAGTAGGGAGTTTCGCCGGCGTATGGATCGGCGGCTACGTGTTCGACGCCACCGGCTCCTATATCTTGATGTGGATACTGACTATCGGCATGGGCATTTTTGCCGCGTTACTCCACTTGCCGATCGACGACCGCCATATTGACCGAGCTACACCAAGACCTGCCTGAGGCTTAGGCAGTGTCCTTGGCGGCCTCAGCAATCATCCAGTCACGGAATGCCGCCACCGCCGGCCGGGTTGCGGCATGTTCTTCCGAAACCATGTAATACGCCGACTCCAGCGGCACTTTCAGGTCAAACGGCATGATCAGCCGCCCGGCGGCAAGGTCCTCCGCGGCGAGCGCAGGCATCGACGCAACGACGCCGACCGCATCCATCGCGGCTTCGAAGGCCAGTACGGCATGGCTGAAACGGGCACCGCGCTTGGCATCAATACTATTGACGCCTGCGGCCTTCAGCCAGACTTCCCAGAACGAAACGCCGTCATACATTTCACCGGTATCATCGTGCAGCAGCATGTAATGCCGCAGATCTTCTGGCGTTTTCAGCGGATGTTCACCCGACATCACCTGTGTGCTGCAGATAGGGGTCACCGTAAGCGCCAGCAGCTTGTGCACTTCGAGACCCGGGTATTGGCCGTGGCCGTAGAGTATGGCCACATCGGAATCGTCAAGCCAAGTTTCGACAGTTGCGCGCTCGGCAACATCCACCTTGCCGTCAACGCTAGCGCGGCGCATGCGCGCCGATACGCGAACATCGATCTCGTGATGGGCGGCGATGAAGCGGTGAAGGCGCGGCATCAGCCAGCGCGCGGCAAATGACGGCGCGGCGCTGACCGTCAGCATGCCTCCACTGGTGTGGGCACGCAGGCGATCGACGGCCTGAGCCAGGCAATCGAATCCTTCGCGCAACTTGGGCAGGCAGGCGCGCGCCGCATCGGTCAGCTCCAGCGCGCGGTTGAAGCGATGAAACAGCTGGACGTTCAGATATTCCTCCAGCGTACGGATCTGGTGACTCACTGCAGCCGGGGTCACGTTGAGCTCCACAGCCGCTTTCTTGACGCTCAAATGGCGGGCAGCAGCCTCAAAAGCCTTTAAGGCATTCAGGGGGGGTAATCGCTGTGACATAACATTCAGATTAGCATAATTTAACTGAATAGTAACAAACTATCATCCGTTGCGGTGCAGCAAATATGTGGAGGCCAGGTCTATAATCCTGTCCCATCTCATTGAGTTATAAAGCAGTGAGATTAAAGCGCCGGGACGACAAACGACTGGAAAGAATAAGGTAAATACGATGAACAACGAACTTGAAATAAAATTTGGCTCAGTCATCTATGGTAAGATCAACACCATGCGTATGACTGAAACTGAACGTCTGATTGCGATCAAGGCGATGCACGATGCCGACATGATCGTCGAAGCCATCGTCTGGATCACGCACAAGTTGGAGCAGCTGGGCGCCATGCTGTTCCTGAAGCCGAGCATCAAGCACTGAATCGCCTGCTAGGGCGACAACCCGGGAGGCCCTTCCTCCTGCGCCAGGGTTGAGGCACGAGAACACCTGTGCCGACAGAACGCGACGGCCCCGCCGTCGAGTTCAGCCCTTGCGAAACTCCCCGACGGATTTAGCCAGCTTACCGTCGGCAGTTTTAAGTGCACGCGTCACCGCCTTGGTTGCACCGAACGTCGGCACCACCGCCGAGTGCTTGCCGGCGCCGCCGATAACCGCAATCATGATGTCATCGGGGTTTTGCACCGCATACACCGGCGCATTGGGTTCAGCATTAGCGTAACGATCCTTGTAGGTCACCTTCAGCCGGCGCTCGATGTTTTCAATTGAAAACTTGCTCATCGGCAGCGTCGCATGTTTTTGCAAAAAGCGTTTGGCCTCGGACTTGCTGAAACCGCCCGCCACCGTCTTGGCGTGTTCAGGCGCCATGATGATCAGCGGTTGCGCGGCGTAGTAGACGTCGTTGTTGCCGGTCGTCGCCAGCGTCCCGGCAATGGTCGTCAGGATACCTTCAGCACTCAGACTCTCGTGATCATTGACGTTGTGCAGGCACTCCGCGCCGATCACCGTCACCGCGCTCGCCTCCTTCTGTAATCCGCGATCGACATGAAGCGGCTTCCAAGGACTCTCGGTTTCATTTTCAGCAGCCAGATAAGTGTATTTCGCCGGAGAGCCGAATGTCGACATGTCACCCAGCGCCGGAATCGCACCACCGATGTTGATCAGCGTCAGGCGGATCGCGCGGCCAATGGTGGCGTTGGCCTGGTGTCCGGGACCAAAAGCGTTGTGCCCGCAGTTGATGTTGAGTTCCTGCACCACCGGGCCGTTGACAACCACCAGCGGCGCACACAGGTGTGTCGTGGCCTGTACCCCGTAGAGATTCAACGGCTCTTCGCACATCGCCTCGATGGCAAGCATCAGCAGCGGAAAATATTCGGGACGGCAACCCGCCATCACCGCGTTTGCGGCCAGCCGGAGCGGTGTCGCTTCGCCCCAGCGCGGCGCGACCTTGGCGATCGGCACATCCCACGGCCGGTCGCAGTAATCCAGCATTGATGCCACCCGTTCCTAAGTCGGCGGCACGATCGGCAGGCAATCGACCCAGCCAGTGACGCGAATCAGTGCGTTGATGGCGTCGAAATCGTCGTCCGCATCGATAGCTGCGCCCGGCGCGGAAAGCATCTGCGCTAGATTGCTCACTGCGCGGCCTCCTTTAGCAGTTTCACGAACAGCGGCACCGCATGATCGGCGCGCGCCTTGACCTCATCAATCGACTGTCCGCCGAGAGGGTGCTTGATCTCCAGCAGCGGCAGATCCGGCACTCCGAACGTGCGCGCCTGGGCCTGCCCCAGCTTGAGGAAAGGCCCCGAACAGATCACCACGGTGGTCAGGCCGCGTTTGCTGAGGTTCGCCATGTCGTGGACACTCCACGACGTGCAAGACCCTCAATCGGCCATTGCGGTGATTACATAATCCGATTCTGCAGTCAGTTGATCCAGGATCGCGTCGGGCGCCGGGAGGCTGACGCTTCCCTTGCGCGTCATGACGACGGACGCCACCGGCACCAGCGCCTTGACGCCGTCGACGATGAATTTCAGCAGATGATCGGCATTGCCCTTACTGTTGTCGAGCACGCCAAGGCGGATGCCGCCTTTGGCCACCGTGCGCTTCTGCGTTTCAGCCACCGCCTTCGGCGACGGCGCCTCGGGAACAACCAAACGAATTTTCTGAACCATGTAAACTCCTACTTGCGAAACGGAATTACTACGCCTGACTGCGGCGCAGAAACTGCAATCTAGCGCATGCTTCCCGCTCCGGCAACGGGAGCTCGCAAAACCCTGCATGGACCGGTACCACACAATTAACCGCCGGCACAATTTTCAGCCGTAGGTCAGTGATGCTGAAGACTCTGACCTACATCATGCAGATGCCCAAAGACTTTATTTGGTAACCGGAAACAAAAGTCACGCCCGGTCTTTAGGGCTATCGCAATTCGCACACCGCGACGTAAGAACCCCCTCCTTCGGTAATCGTCAAATTTGACTCACACGTGTTCGCCTAAAAGCTTCCGCCACAACCCCACCACACACGGCCACAGCAATCCTCTCTCCCAGCCGGATTGCACCACCCTACCGACTTGCTATATTGGCCCTGCACCACTTTGATTAACCCAGTGCGAAACTGTGTCAGATCAACGATCTACACCTCGGAGATGAATCGAATATCCGTGCTGCCCGAGCTATAATCCGCGATGGCCCCGGTAGCTCAGTGGATAGAGCAGCCCCCTCCTAAGGGGCAGGTCGGACGTTCGATTCGTCTCTGGGGCGCCAGTAAATAATTGATTTATAAATATATTAATACTCTAATAGCAGGCCTCATAAAAACAAAAACTTAGTAAAGTGCATATAAAGTGCATTAAGAGGCACACTAGAACTCTTAACCGGCTCTAGTCGCACCAACTGTCCAACCCCGCAATTCGCAGCGCCTCCTAGCCTATTCTGGCGCGTTTTAGAGGCATTTCCTTCAGGTCTTTCTGCTGGTTTAGTATTCAGAAAACGGGAGACCTTGTGAGCTACCATTTGCAGAATTCACAGTTGGCTTTAATTTGTAATGCGAATCCCAAGATTAGCTAAAACAAGATTTCTAGTTAAATCCAGCGTTCTCAGCATTCTGAAATCTTAAAAAAACAGCACTACGACTTTAGGAACGGCTTATGGGTACTCTTTCTGTCTGGCATTGGCTGGTGGTTTTGATAATTTTTAGTCCATTAATACTTGGTCTTGCGATTATGGGACCGCAAAGAAAAGTGATAGTCAAGCACAGTGCTTCTGGGCTTTTAAAGTCCGGTCGATATGGATTTTGTTGGACTTATTATTTTTTTGGTTGGTTAGTACCCGTAATAAGAGGCGAGATTGGGATTGGAGTGCTTCACTTGATTCTTACGACATTCACTTTAGGTTTGTTTCAAATCGTTATGTCTTTTCTCTACAACAAGCAACATATGACTCGACTGTTAACTTCGGGCTGGATACTTAACGATTCTGACCACGTAAACCGTGAAGCAAAGCTAAAGCTTGGGATAGCAGACTAGCTAAGAAATCAGGCAAGGCACTGCACTAGTATTTAGAAAACAGAGGGTCTTATGCGATACCTAGCTTTTATTCTGCTTATTCTTGGTTCGTCCACATACGCGCAGTCGGATTCTTTAATTGAAGTTAAATTAGCGAGAACCGATGGTGGGGAGCCAGTATTTATAAAGGCTATCTTAAGTAAACCTAAAGAAAATACAGATACTGCTCTTCTGTACTTCAGGGGCTATCCGGGTGTTGCCAGAATTAAAACGGTTGCAGACAAATCAAAGAATTTGCAACCATTTATGCGAAAGAATCAAAATCTTTTTCTTGAGGCTAGAATTGCATTGGTGGTTATGGACTGCGCTACCGATAAG
>JAYOED010000123.1:2695-2939 GCA_038106575.1 Burkholderiales bacterium | reverse complement strand
TTGTTAATGGATTGCCAGCATAAAAGGCATTGAATAACTGTAAAATATTTATACATTTAAATTCAATAGCTTGCAAATTCAGTTATGTTCAAACGCACTCATCTTCACCTGGTCGACGAGGCACAATCCCCCGGATTGGATCTCGCATTGTCGCGAGCTGACGAACGTGGCCGGGAGTTGTTGCGTGGTGCATGGGCACTTCTTCAGACCGAAGCCGATGAGTTTGAGATCGCTCACGCACAAG
>JAYOED010000123.1:0-2685 GCA_038106575.1 Burkholderiales bacterium | reverse complement strand
GATCACGAGTCCGTCGCAGCAGCGCTGCTGGTGCCGGTACTGCGCGCGAATCCGCAATTGCAGGTGGCGGTTCGCGAGCAATTCGGCGGCACAATAAGGGAACTGGCTGATGGCGCTATCCGCATGAGCGAGATCGGTGCTTTGTCGAATCGAGCGATGTTGGCCGTGCCCCCCGAAGCGCAGGCGGCCCAACTGGAAGCCTTGCGCAAGATGCTTTTGGCGATGGTGCAGGACGTGCGCGTCGTGCTGATCAAGCTTGCAGACCATCTGCAGGAACTGCGTGAAGCGGTCAAAAGCCCGGACTCCGGGGTGCTGTCAGCTGTTGCAGGGTTGACCAGGGACATTTTTGCGCCGCTGGCAAACCGTTTGGGCGTCTGGCAGATCAAATGGGAACTCGAGGATCTCGCGCTGCGGGTGCTTGAGCCCGAAACCTATCAGCGCATTGCACGCCTGCTTGACGAAAAGCGGAATGACCGCGAGCGTTATATCGAGAACGTGATTGCCATACTCAAGGGCGAAATCGCTCGCGCGGGCATTGCAGCCGAAGTCACGGGCCGCCCTAAACACATAGCCAGTATTCATCGCAAGATGCTGAAAAAGTCGGTCGACTTCCATGCACTCTACGACGTGCGTGCCCTGCGCGTTCTGGTCCTGGACATCAAGGACTGCTATGCAGTGCTGGGCATCGTCCATAGTCTGTGGTCTCCGCTGCCCAAGGAATTTGATGATTACATAGCCAAGCCTAAGGCCAACAACTATCGTTCACTGCATACTGCCGTCATCGGTCCTGACGGGAAATCGGTAGAAGTGCAGATTCGCACCCACGAAATGCATCAGCATTCTGAACTTGGTGTGGCCGCGCACTGGCGCTACAAGGAAGGCGGTCGGCAGGATCGCGGTTACGAGGAAAAGATTGCCTGGCTGCGTCAGGTGCTGGACTGGAAGGATGAAGTGCTCGATCCAGGAGAGTTCGCCGAACAGTTCCGCACTGAACTGTTCGAGGACTCGGTCTACGTGCTGACTCCACAGGGGCGAGTAATTGACCTGCCCAAGGGGGCAACACCGATCGATTTTGCTTACCACGTTCATACCGAACTGGGCCATCGCTGTCGTGGCGCCAAGGTGGACGGGATGATGGTGCCTTTGAATACACAGCTGGCTAACGGTCAGCAGGTGGAGATACTTGCGGCCAAACGGGGTGGTCCAAGCCGGGACTGGCTGAATCTGCAGCTGGGTTTTCTGAAAAGTAATGCCGCGCGCGGCAAGGTGCGGCAATGGTTCAACCGGCAGAATCTCGAAACCGATATTGCGCAGGGTCGTGCTGTTCTCGACAGGGAACTGCAGCGCCGGGGCTTGACCAGGCTAAATCTCGATCAGTTCGCCGGGGAGATGGGTTTTGAGCAGCTTGACGATTTGCTGGTCGGAATCGGCAAGGGGGAAGTGGGTCCCAAGGCGTTAAGTGATGCATTCAAGCAGGAAAGCGTTGCTGAGCCGAAGGAATTAATACTGGTTCCAGGCAAAGCCAGGTCTTCGGGTGATGGCGTCCTCATTGTTGGCGTAGACAAGCTGATGACCGTTACGGCGAAATGCTGTCGCCCGGCGCCACCGGAGTCAATTACGGGTTTTGTCACGCGCGGTCGTGGCGTGACCGTGCACCGGACCGGTTGTCTGGCATTGGCGCGTCTCGATCCGGAACGGCAAATTGGGGCCGAGTGGGGTGGTGCAACCGATGCGACTTTCTCAGTGGAAATCGTTGTCGATGCTGCTGACCGCACCGGTTTGCTTCGTGACATTTCCGAAGTATTGTCACGCGAGCGCGTCAATGTCACCGCGACGAGATCAGAATCCAGGGATCACAGCGCGCGCATGCGCTTCACTTTGGAAATCAGGAATCTCGACCAGCTCAGGCAGGTACTGACACTGATTCGCGAAGTGAATGGCGTGTTACAGGCCGAGCGCAGGTAAATTCGAACAAAAGAAAGTTCATCCGGGATTCACTGCGCAGCGGAATGCGATGTTGTGGTGTTCTGCCAGCGGGTTGAGCGAGAGATTGCGACCGCGCTGTGTCGTATTAATTTCGTCTGCAGGCGGGTCATGGCCGCCTCCGCGGGTAGCGCGTACAGGACCTAGCGCCAAGTCTTCCCGGATATCATCAAGGCGGTTGGGATATGGGCGATACATGCTTGATACCCATTCCCAAGCGTTGTAGGCCATGTCGACTACGCCATACGGACTTGCGCCTAGCGGATGGGCATTGACTGCTGTAGTGGCATTGAAGGCGGCGTTGAACTGTGCGTGCATGGCATCAGGTATCCGGTTTCCTCAGGGATAGCGGCGCCGTTCAGTGCTGCGTGCGGCTTTTTCCCATTTCACCTCGGTTGGCAGGCGTTTGTTTCGCCACTCTCAATAATCCCGCGCACCCAGCTAGCTGACCTCCAAGACCGGATGGTTTTGAATCCGTGGTCGGCTAACCATCCCTCTCCCTGGCGGTGGATGCGTGCATCGTTGTCATCAAATTCGTAACGCAGCATCCCGTTCGGTGTGACAGGGCCGGCAGCGTTAAGGCACAACGCGAATTGGCGGTTGGTCACAGGGAAACGGTTAATGTGTAAAGAAGGCATCATGATCACTTGTTCCGGCCGCTCATCAGCCGGGCCGTCATTGCGAGCCATGGTGAACGGACCC
>JAYOED010000039.1:0-20288 GCA_038106575.1 Burkholderiales bacterium | reverse complement strand
GCCGGGAGAGAGAATCGAACTCTCATGGTGTTGCCACCGCGGGATTTTGAGTCCCGTGCGTCTACCAATTCCGCCATCCCGGCTGGATGAGTAATTCCGGAGTAACATTCCGGCCCCGGCTGCATGCGGCATTCATTCCGCCACACCCCGCTAAGGGGTGCTAAGCAGAGTCCCGATGCGATTATCTCCCAAACGTCCTGAGCCCGGCAACCAGGCCCGTATAATCCGCGCGATGCAACTTGATGATTTTGATTACGAATTGCCGCAGGCGCTGATTGCGCAGTCACCAGTGGCGACGCGCAGGGCAAGCCGGCTACTGCATCTCGACGGCGCCAGCGGCGCGCTGTTTGACGGTTTGTTTGTCGATGTTGTCAGGCTGCTGAACCCCGGGGATTTGGTGGTGGTAAACGACACCCGCGTGATCAAGGCGCGGTTAACTGGACGCAAAGCCTCTGGCGGGAAAATCGAAGTACTGATCGAGCGCGTGACTGGAGAACACGAAGCCTGGGTGCAGATCCGCGCCAGTCATGCACCGAGGACGAGGAGCACGCTGCTGCTTGGCGATACGACTGAAGCGACGGTTACCGGACGCGAGGACGATCTGTACAGCCTGCGTTTTTCCGGTGATGCGGATGTATTCGATCTGCTGGAGCGCTACGGCGCAGTGCCGCTGCCGCCGTATATCACCCATGCGCCAGACACCGGCGATGAAGCCCGTTACCAGACGGTCTATGCCAGCGTTCCGGGGGCGGTGGCTGCGCCGACCGCTGGGCTGCATTTTGATTCCGGATTACTAGATGACCTGCGCGCGCGTGGCATCAGGATCGCCCGGCTTACGTTGCATGTCGGCGCCGGTACGTTTCAGCCGGTGCGGGTACAGAACCTCGCTGATCACCGCATGCACAGCGAGTGGTACAGCCTGCCGCAGGAAACGGTCGATGCGTTACGAAGCACGCGGGCCGCGGGCGGCCGCATCGTCGCGGTGGGCACCACCACGCTGCGTGCGCTGGAATCGGCTGCTGCAGCCGGCGATCCGAATGCAGGCGCCGCCGAGACCCGGCTGTTCATCCTGCCCGGTTACCGTTTTCGTATCGTCGACCAGCTGATCACCAATTTTCATCTGCCGAAATCGACGCTGTTGATGCTGGTGTCGGCGTTCGGCGGCACCGATCACATTCGCCGCGCATACCGTCATGCCGTCGAGCAACGCTACCGGTTTTTCAGCTATGGTGACGCCATGCTGATCGACCGTGCGTGCTAAACGTAATGCAATTCAGGATTACCTCTACCGACGGTGCCGCACGCTGTGGCGTGATCGAGACCGTGCATGGCACGATCGATACCCCGGCATTCATGCCGGTGGGCACTTACGGCGCGGTTAAGGGTGTGGGGCCGGAGGACCTGCGCACACTCGGCGCAAAGATCGTGCTCGGCAACACCTTCCATCTGTGGTTGCGACCCGGTCTCGACGTCATCGGTGCGCACGGCGGGTTGCACCGTTTCATGGGCTGGGACGGACCGATACTCACCGATTCCGGCGGCTTCCAGGTCTTCAGTCTCGGTGAACTGCGCAAGATCAGCGAGGAGGGTGTGAAATTCCAGTCGCCGGTGAACGGTGATACCTGTTTCCTGACGCCCGAGGAATCGATGCGCATCCAGCGCGTGCTGAACTCCGACATCGTGATGGCGTTCGACGAGTGCACGCCGTATCCGGCAACACCTGAAGAGGCGCGCGATTCGATGCAGTTGTCGATGGGCTGGGCCGGGCGCAGCAGGAAGGCGCATGCCGGTAATGCCAACGCGCTGTTTGGTATTGTTCAGGGCGGCATGTACGAGAACCTGCGCGATGAATCGCTGGCTGCGCTGACCCGGATCGGGTTTGACGGCTATGCCATCGGCGGACTTTCAGTGGGTGAACCCAAGGCCGACATGCTGCGCATCCTGCGCCATACGGCACCGCAGCTGCCTGCCGACCGGCCGCGCTACTTGATGGGCGTGGGCACGCCAGCCGACATCGTTGCCGCAGTGAGCGCGGGTATCGACATGTTTGACTGCGTAATGCCGACCCGCAACGCGCGCAACGGCTGGCTGTATACCCGGCATGGCGTGATCAAGCTGCGCAACGCGCGCTACCGTGACGACCTGTCGCCGGTGGATCCCGACTGCGGCTGCCCGACCTGTCGCGGTTTTACCCGTGCTTACCTGCATCATCTGCAGCGGGTGAACGAAATGCTCGGCGCGCGGCTCAATACTCTGCACAACCTGCACTATTATCAGGAACTGATGCGTGACTTGCGGGCCGCCATTGCCGGAAGGCGGCTGGCCGGATGGGTTGCGGATATGGGCAGACTGGAAGACGAATCATGTTAAAATACAACGTTTTGAGTGCGCTCCGCTTCGGCCGGGGCGCCTTTACCGGGTAACGGAGGAATATCTTGTTAATCAGCACAGCATGGGCGCAGGCAGGGGCCGCGCCTCAAGGCGGCGGCATCGAAAGCATACTGCTCATCCTTGCGATGTTTGCGGTACTGTATTTCCTTATGATCCGGCCGCAGATGAAGCGCGCCAAGGAACACAAGGCGATGGTCGAGGGTTTGCAGAAAGGCGATGAAGTGGTCACTGCCGGCGGCATACTCGGTCGCGTCACCAAGCTCGATGATCAGTATCTGACGGTCTCCGTCGCTGAAGGCGTGGAAGTCCAGCTCCAGCGTGGCGCCATCCAGGTTGTGTTGCCCAAAGGTACTCTCAAAAACATCCAGTGAGAAGCGTTGTGGTGACCGTTCCCTGCGTCCGGTTGCCGTTTTGCACAACTTGCGTTCCACATATCACGCGCTGACATGAATCGCTATCCGATCTGGAAATATCTGTTGATCATTGCTGCTCTGGTGGGCGGCTTGGTGTACACGCTGCCCAATTTCTATGGTGAGGTGCCCGCGGTGCAGGTGTCCCCGCTGCGCAGCAACCTGAAGGCTGACGCCGTGCTACTGGAGCGGGTCGAGCAAGCGCTGGGTAAAGCCGCACTGAAGCCCGAAGGCATCGCTCTTGATGCAGGTAGCGTCAAGGCGAGGCTGACAACCACCGATGACCAGCTGAAGGCCAAGGACGTCATCCAGTCCGCACTCGGGGATGACTACGTGGTTGCGCTGAACCTGCTGTCACGCAGTCCGCAATGGCTGACTTCGATTGGCGCGCTGCCGATGTATCTGGGGCTGGATCTGCGCGGCGGTGTGCATTTCCTGATGCAGGTCGACATGAAGGCGGCGCTGAACAAGAAGATGGAAGCATACGCCAACGATATCCGCATTTCCCTACGCGAGCAGCGCATCCAGTATTCGGGGATTGCGCGTGACAGCCAGCGCGTGACGGTGCGTTTCCGGGACGATGCGACACGGAAGAAAGCGTTGCAAAGCATCACCAAGAACACGCCGAACCTCAATCTGAACGCGACGGACGATTCCGGCGAGTTCCTCATCAGCGGCACCCTGAAAGCCGAAGCACAGCGCAATACCCAGCAATTTGCGCTGCAGCAGAACATCAATACGCTGCGCAACCGCGTCAACGAACTGGGTGTGGCTGAACCAATCATCCAGCAACAGGGTCTTGACCGAGTGGTGGTGCAGCTGCCGGGCGTGCAGGATACCGCCAAGGCCAAGGACATCCTCGGTCGCACCGCAACACTGGAAGTGCGCATGGTCGATGAAGAACGCATGGATTCGGCTTCTCTGCTGCAGGCGCAGGCCGGCCAGCTGCCGTTCGGCGCTGAACTTTATTTCGAGCGCAACGGACAGCCGGTGCTGGTGAAAAAACAGGTGGTGCTGACCGGCGAGCGCATCAACGATGCGCAGCCCGGATTTGACGGCCAGACCGGCGAACCGGCGGTGCACATCAATTTGGACGGCACCGGTGCGAGGATATTCCAGCTGGTGACCCGCGAAAATGTCGGTAAGCGCATGGCGATCCTGCTTTTTGAGCGCGGCAAGGGTGAAGTGGTGACCGCGCCTGTGATCCGCACCGAAATCGGCGGCGGCCGCGTCCAGATCAGCGGCCGCATGACTTCCCAGGAAGCACGCGACGTTTCACTGCTGCTGCGCGCCGGCGCACTGGCGGCTCCGATGGAGATCGTTGAGGAACGTACCGTCGGGCCCTCGCTGGGCGCCGACAACATCCGCATCGGCTTTAATTCCACACTCTACGGTTTTGCCGCGATCGCGTTGTTCATGATCATCTATTACACGGTCGTCGGCATGTTCTCGGTGCTTGCGCTGGCAGCCAACCTGCTGTTCCTGGTGGCGCTGCTGTCGATGCTGCAGGCCACGCTGACGCTGCCCGGTATGGCGGGCATCGCGCTGACCATCGGCATGGCGATTGATGCCAACGTGCTGATCAACGAGCGCATCCGCGAGGAACTGCGCAACGGCAATACCCCGCATGCAGCGATCTACTCCGGTTACGACCGTGCGTGGGGCACGATTCTGGATTCGAACATCACCACGCTGATCGCCGGCTTGGCGCTGTTTGCATTCGGTTCGGGACCAGTCAAGGGTTTCGCGGTAGTGCTGTGCCTGGGTATCCTGACTTCCATCTTCAGCGCGGTCGTGGTGTCGCGCGGCATGATGAATCTTTACTACGGCGGCCGGCGCAAGCTCGACCACATCGCCATCGGCTGACGGAAACCGGACATGGAATTCTTCCGCATTAAGAAAGACATCCCGTTCATGCGCTTTGCGCGCATGTTCAACATCATTTCGCTGATCACTTTTTTGGTGGCAGTCGGTTCCCTCGCTACCAAGGGGCTGAATCTCGGGGTTGATTTCACCGGTGGCACGGTGATGGAGGTGTCCTATGCGCAGCCGCCACAGCTCGACAGTATACGCACCACGCTGGGTAAGATCGGCTTCGGCGAGGCATCAGTGCAGAATTTTGATACTGCGCGTGATGTGCTGATCCGCCTGCCGGTCAAGGAAGGCGTGACCAGTGCCAAATTGTCCGAGCAGGTGTTGGCCGAACTGCGCAAGGACAATCCGCAGGTCGAGATGCGCCGCGTCGAGTTCGTTGGGCCGCAGGTCGGCAAAGAGTTGTTCGAGAGCGGCGCGCTGGCACTGTTGTTCGTCTGTATTGGCATTGTCGCCTACCTGGCCCTGCGCTTCGAGTGGAAGTTCGGCCTTGCGGCGATCATCGCCAACCTGCACGACGTGATCATCATCGTCGGCTTCTTCTCTATTTTCCAGTGGGAATTTTCACTGCCGGTACTGGCCGCTGTGCTTGCCATTCTCGGCTACTCGGTCAACGAATCGGTGGTGGTGTTCGACCGGGTGCGTGAAGTATTCCGCTCGCGGCAGTACCGCGGTTCCACGGTTCCTCAAGTGCTGGACGCCGCGATTACCCAGACCATGTCACGAACCATCATCACCCACGGGTCGACCCAAATGATGGTACTAGCGATGCTGTTCTTTGGCGGCGAGACACTGTTCTATTTCGCGCTGGCACTGACCATCGGCATCTGCTTCGGCATTTACTCATCCGTGCTCGTGGCAAGCCCGATCGTGATGTATCTTGGCGTGTCGCGTGAGGATGTGATTAAGATCGAGAAAAAGCCGGACAATGAATCCGGCGCCGTCGTCTGAGCGAGTCCTGACGCGTGGAATTCCTCGCCACGCTCTTCGACATTGCGCTGCACCTGGATCGACACCTGCAGGCGCTGGTGGCCGAGTACGGCGCGTGGATCTACCTGATACTGTTTGTCATCGTGTTCTGCGAGACCGGCCTGGTAGTGACTCCGTTCCTGCCGGGAGATTCGCTGCTGTTCGTGTCGGGCGCCGTTGCTGCCGCGGGCGGCATGAACATCCATCTGCTGGTGCTGCTGCTGGTCGTTGCGGCGGCACTAGGTGACGCGGTCAATTACGCGATCGGCCATTATCTCGGGCCGCGGGTTTTCCGCTCCGGAGAATCGCGCTGGCTGAATCCAAAACATCTTGAACGCGCACACGCTTTTTACGAGCGCCACGGCGGCAAAACCATCATCATCGCGCGCTTTGTGCCGATCATCCGCACATATGCGCCGTTCGTGGCTGGTGCGGCGAGCATGACCTACGGGAAGTTCGCCCTCTATAACTTCACCGGCGCAATCCTGTGGGTGCTGTCACTGGGCTATGCGGGCTATTACTTTGGCAACGTACCGTGGGTCAAGGACAATCTGACACTAGTGATCATCGGGATCATCGTCCTGTCGATCCTGCCCGGCATCATTGAAATCTTGCGCCACCGCAACCGCGGCAACAGATGAATCTATATCTGCGTCTGTTGTGGCTGATCATGCGCATGCTACGCAGGGTCTAGCGGCGGGGATCGTTCGACGAGTTCCGAGTGGCATTTCGCGTATGGCCGAACGACTGTGACCTTAATCTGCACATGAACAACGGGCGCTATCTGACTTCATGGATTTGGGACGCACGCACCTGATGGCGCAGGCGGGAATGCTGGAGGAGTTTCTGTGCTGGCAGCTGGCTGCCGGCGCTGGGCACTGCGGAAATCGCCTTCATTCGCCCGTTGCCGCCGTTCGCGCGCTTCGAACTGGTGACGCGGGTCGTTACTTGGGACGAGAAGTATGTTTATCTCGATCAGATCTTCAAACGCGAAGGCAGGCTTTGCGCGCATGCCTACGTGAAAGGGCCGTTTCTGAACTGCGGCGTGAAGGTGCCCAACGCCGACGTGGTGCGCGTCATCGGTTACTAGGGGGAGGCGCCGCCGCTGCCCGAAGTGCTGCAGCGCTGGGCGGAACTGCGCGGCAACTAAGAGCGGCAAAAACGAAAAACCAGTTTCATAAACCGCCCGCGTTGACTGACAGGAACGGTTGAACTAGATGCGTTTCGCCAGCTCGATTGCCTTGCCGATGTAGGACGCCGGCGTCATTTCCAGAAGCCGTTTTTTCTCGGCGTCGGGGATGCCCTTGAGTTCCTTGATGAAGGCATGCAGTGTGTTGCGGTTGATACCGGCCTTGCCGCGGGTCAGTTCCTTAAGCTGTTCATAGGCGCCGGCAACGCTGTAGCGGCGCATGACCGTCTGGATTGGTTCGGCCAGCACTTCCCAGTTGGCATCGAGGTCGGCGGCGAGTTTTTCGCGGTTGGCCTCGAGCTTGTTGAGGCCCTTCAGGCATGAATCCCAGGCGAGTAGCGCATAAGCCGGTGCCGATGTTGCGCAGCACTGTGGAATCGGTGAGGTCGCGCTGCCAGCGCGAAACCGGCAACTTGTCGGAGAGATGGCGCAGCAGGGCATTCGACAGACCGAGATTGCCTTCCGAGTTCTCGAAATCGATCGGATTGACCTTGTGCGGCATGGTCGAGGAACCGATTTCACCGGCCTTAGTCTTCTGCTTGAAGTAGCCGACGGAGATGTAGCCCCAGACGTCGCGATCGAGGTCGAGCAGGATGGTATTGGTCCGCGCCACGGCATCGAACAGTTCGGCCATCGCATCGTGGGGTTCGATCTGGATAGTATAGGGATTGAATTCCAGTCCCAGCGATTCGACGAAGCGTTTTGCGAATGCTTCCCAGTCGATGTCGGGATAGGCGGCGAGGTGTGCGTTGTAGTTGCCGACCGCGCCGTTGATCTTACCAAGCAGCGAGACTGTGGCGACGCGTTCGCGCGCGCGCTTGAGACGGGCAATGACATTAGCTATTTCTTTTCCCAGCGTGGTCGGCGAAGCCGGCTGACCGTGGGTGCGCGACAGCATCGGCACGTCGGCGAGTTCGTGTGCCAGGGTTTTCAGGCGGGAGATGACCGCGTCGAGCGCCGGCAACAGCACTGCTTCGCGCGCATGCTGCAACATCAGTGCATGGCACAGGTTGTTGATATCTTCCGAAGTACAGGCAAAATGGATGAACTCAGCGACCCTGGTGACTTCGGCATTTTTGGCCAGCTGTTCCTTGAGGAAATATTCGACGGCCTTGACGTCGTGATTGGTGGCGGCCTCGATGGCCTTGACGCGTTCACCGTCGGCTTCAGAAAATCCGCTGACCAACTTTTCAAGATCGGCGATTGTCGCTGCGGAAAAGGCCGGCACTTCCTTCAGCGCAGATTCTGCAGCAAGCGCCTTCAGCCATTCGACTTCGACGCGCACCCGTTGGCCGATCAGCGCGCATTCGCTGAAACAGTCGCGCAATACGCCGAGCTTACCGTGGTAGCGTCCGTCGAGCGGGGAGAGCGCGGTCAGTGGCATCAGGATCATCGGGGGAATGGGATATAAGTATTTGAATTTTATCACATCATTGGCTGTACGCGCATTGCGAATCAGCGGTTTTTGACACTTGAATCAATGTCCGCTGGCGTGGTCAGATAGTGGCTGACCCTTGGAGATGATGCTTGAGACTTACCCGCCGCAATTTTCTGACCGCCGTCGCGACGTTGCCCCTGCTTGGGGTCGCCACCCGGGCCGTCGCCGCCACCCACGGTCACGTGCTGGAGGCGCGGGTAGGGCGTCAGCAACTAGTGCCGAAAAAATATCCCGACAGCGAAATCTGGAGCTTCAACGGCACTGCACCGGGCCCTGAATTGCGTGCGCGCCAGGGCGACACCCTGCGGGTGCAGGTGAAGAACGCGTTGCCGCAGCCGACCACCGTGCACTGGCACGGCATCCGTCTTCCAAACGCCATGGACGGCGTGCCGCACCTGACCCAACCGCCGATCACGCCTGGCGGCGATTTCAATTACGAGTTTGCGCTGCCCGACGCCGGCACCTTCTGGTACCACCCGCACGAACGATCGAACGAGCAGGTGGCGCGCGGACTGTACGGCGCATTGATCGTCGAGGAGCGCGAGCCGCTGCCGGTGGACCGCGACGTGACCTGGGTGCTGTCGGACTGGCGGCTGAGCCGCGACGCATCGCCGGTCAACGACTACAACGACAACTTTTTCGACATTACCCATGCTGGCCGCGTCGGTAACACCGTGACCATCAACGGCCGATTCACTCCCATCGGTGGCGAGTTCCCGGTGCGCGCCGGCGAACGCATCCGGTTGCGGCTGATCAATGCTGCGAGCGCGCGCATCTTCCAGCTCAGGTTCGACGGTCATGCACAGCGCGTCATCGCACTTGACGGCCACCCGGTCGAACCGTATGCCGCACCCGAGGGCGTTGTGCTGGGGCCGGGCATGCGCGCCGACCTGATCATCGACTGCATGAACAAGCCGGAAGAACGCTTCGTGGTGTCGGACGTGTTCTACCCGCGTGAACTGCAAGTGATGGAGTTTGTCTACCGCGACGAATCGCCGTTGCGCGACAAGCCGATGGATGCAGCGGTCGTGCTGCCGCCCAATCCACTGGCCGAACCCGACCTGGCGGGCGCGCAGCAGCACCAGATCGTGTTACAGGGCGGTGCGATGGGCAGCCTGCGCGAGGCGGAATTCAACGGTGCACGCCTCAGCATCCGCGAACTAGTGCGCGAACACCGGATGGCATGGACCATCAACGGCGTTGCTCGCAAGGACCATTTGCATGAACCGCTGCTGACGCTGAAACGCGGCGGACACTACCGGCTGGCGATGCATAACGATACCTCCTGGCACCATCCGATACACATCCACGGCATCGCCTTTCGCGTCATCTCCCGCAACGGCAAGACGGTTTCGCGTCCGCATTGGGCCGACACCGCGTTGATGGCGTCGCGCGAACGCGTCGAAATCGCGTTTGTCGCCGACAATCCCGGCGAATGGATGTTTCACTGCCACATTCTCGGTCATCAGCAGGCGGGGATGATGACTTCCATTCGTATTCTCTAGGTCGTCGGGAGTTTCCCTAGCAGTTATTCCGCGTGCGCTGAATGACGCATTGCATCGTGTATGCTCTGCCACATTCTCGATAAGAATATTGACCTGCCCGCCGGTGAGGTCATCTTCGGTAATGCAGACGCAACGTTCTTGTACCGACTGGCTGTTGCTGCTGGCGCTCGCAGCCATGTGGGGCTCTTCGTTTATGTTCAACCGCCTCGCGGTGGCGAGCCTGCCGCCATGGACCGTCGTAGCCGGTCGCATTGGCATAGCGGCGCTGGTACTGGTGGTCGTCGTGCACGCGGCGGGCAAGCGCCTGCCGCCGTTGGGACGGGGCTGGGTGCCGTACGCGGTGATCGCACTGATCGGCAACGCGGTCCCGTTTTATCTGATCACCTGGGGACAGCAGGTGGTGGGAAGCGCGCTCGCAGGCATCCTGATGGCTATGATGCCGCTTGCGACTATCGTGCTTGCCCATTTTCTGATCGCTGGCGAAAACCTTACACGGCAGCGTGTAGCGGGATTCGCCACCGGTTTTGCCGGCATAGTGCTGCTGATGGGGCCGGCGGCACTGGCCGGGGTTGGCGGCGACGCGCTGCACATCGTTTCGCAGCTCTCGGTGCTCGGGGGCGCGCTGTGCTATGCGTTGCAGAGTGTGCTGACGCGGCTGATCATCAAGGGCGACGTGCTGGTGTCCGCCGCCGCGACCATGCTGGTCGCAAGCCTGATGGTGGTACCAGTTGCGTTGTGGGTGGAGCAGCCGTGGACGTTGGCCATGACATCGCGTTCGGCGGCAGCCGTGATCTGGCTCGGTCTGGGACCAACCGCGCTGGCGACCATTCTTTACTTCATGCTGATCCGTTCAGCGGGACCTTCGTTCATGTCGATGGTGAATTACCTCAGTCCTGGCGTCGCGGTGTTCCTCGGCGTGGCGCTGATGGGCGAACATCCGCATGCCAACGCTTACTTCGGGCTGGCGCTGATCCTCATCGGCATCGCTATCAGCCGCCGCCAGCCCAAGCCTTGAAAACCGCGCTTTCTCCCTCATATTAAAGCTGTGCCTATGTTTTTATTGATATTTTAATCATATAAGAATCAAAGGCTTAGCGAGAAAGGAAACCGCCATGCGCATTGTCTACAACAGTGATCAGTACTACGTCGCCGAATATCCCGGCCGGGACGGGCTCGAGTTGGTGGACAAGCGTACTTCGCGCGGCACCTACTTCCAGGGCGACGTTGCGCAGAAATTCGCCGACGCGATGGGCGCGGCCGTCAACGAAGATTCATCGGTCGAGCACATCGACGAATTTCTCGACAGTTTCAGCGTGCTGCTCAATTCTCCAATTGTCGTGCACTGAGCGCCGTTAGCGCTTATTTCAGTTTCGACCAACCCGGTTCGTCGCGGTCCAGCAGGCGCTTCAACGCGGTGAAGTGCAGCCGCGCCTGGGTGTCGTCGGTCATCTGCTCCGCAGTGACTCGCGCGATTTCTTCAGGCACCAGGCGCAGCGGCTTGCCGGTGCCCATGCCCAGCACCTGCAGCATGCAAGCGCGTTCCAGGTAGTAGAGATCGTCGAAAGCGAGATCGATCGACGGGCCGGTGACGATAACGCCGTGGTTGGCGAGGAACAGCACATCGGCGTTCTGCAGGCCTGACACAATGCGCTCGCCCTCGGTGGCGTCGAGCGCGAGTCCGTTGTAGGCGTCGTCATAAGCGGTACGTCCGTAGAACTTGAGTGCCACCTGGCTTGCCGGCTCGACGCGACCGCCCTGAACGACGGTGAGACTAGTTGCGTAGGGCATGTGGGTGTGCAGAGCACATTTTGCATCCGGCTTGCTGCGGTGCGCGGCGCCGTGAATGAAGAATGCGGTCGGTTCGACCTCATGCCTGCCGGCAACCTTGCGGCCTTCGCTGTCAACCATCACCAGATCGGCGGGCGTCACTTCCGACCAGTGCAGTCCCTGCGGGTTGATTAGAAAATATCCGGGACGACCCGGCACTTCGACGCTGAAGTGGTTGCAGATGCCTTCGCCTAGTCCCATGCGGGATGCGGTGCGCAATGCACATGCGAGATCGATGCGGGCCTGTTGTTCGGGAGTGGGTGTTTTCATTGAATGCTTCGGGCTGGATGGGCTGCTCTGATTATGCCGGACACCATCCGTCATTACCCAGTGCCACGATATCCGGCCGCTTTTTTCCGTCGAGCAGATATTTCGTCAGGATCTTGTAGGTGTCGTAATCAAACAGTGGCTGCAGCGTGCTGTTTTCAATATCACGCAGTTCCTCTTCGCTCTTCACGGTGCCGAGATGGCACCATTGATGCAGCACATGCAGTTCGGTGCGCCCCCCCTTGGCGGTTTCGCGGACGCCGATACGGCCGGGGAAGGGCCACGCCCGCACACGCAGTCCGGCCAGCGCGGCTGCCAGGCGCAGCGCGTGTTCGCGCGGCGCTTCCTTGCCGGCGCAGACACCGCGGCATTTGTGCAGCTGGTAGGCGAAGCAGGGGCCTACACGCTGTTCGAGGCCGAGCAGGTTCTGGCACAGCTGGTGTTCAGCAGCAATTTCGCGCAAGGCCTCAATCGCGGTGCGGCGGTTGCGGAACAGGCCGTAGAGATCGCGGAATTCACCACCGTGCAGATCGCGTGCAGATACCAGCTGCGGCGCGGTTTCGTGTTGTCCGGAATTCCACTGCCACGCACACAGCTCGTTCATTCGCCGCAGCTGGCGGTTGTGTACCGGGCTGAGTTTTTTCACCAGCCGTGCTTCCTCGATTAGCGCACCAAGCTCGCCAGCGGTCTCGATCCAGTCTATGCGCTTCACCTCTGCCGCGATGCGCATGTCCTTGTTGACACGGTGGTCACCCGAGAAATGCGACATTACCCTTCTGCGCAGGCTGACGCTTTTGCCGACGTAGAGTGGCACGTTGCGCTCGCCGTAAAAGAGATACACACCGGCCCCTTCGGGGATGCCGTCGAAAATGTTGTCGGGTAGGCCGGCGGGCACTGTCGTCGTCTTCAGCAGTTTCGCGGTGGCTTCCAACACAGCAGTTTCGCCGGGTAGGTCACGCCAGCACTGAGCCAGCTGCCACAGCACGCGGGCGTCGCCCAATGCGCGGTGGCGCGCATCGCAGTTGATTCTGTGGCGGCTGATCAGCGTGTCGAGGTTGTGGCGGGTGTGCTGCGGAAATAGCTTACGCGAAAGTTTTACCGTGCACAGCACAGGCGCCGAAAACGACTGATCGAGACGCCTGAACTCGTTCTTCAGAAAACCGTAGTCAAAGCGGGCGTTGTGCGCGATTAACAAGCGGCCGTCGATGGCCTCGTACACCTCCCGTGCAACGTCCTCGAAGCGCGGTGCGTTGCGGATCATGTCGTTGCTGATGCCGGTCAGAGACTGGATCATTGGCGGGATGCTCATTTCCGGATTGACCAGCGTTGACCATTCGCGGACGAATTTGCCGTGGTCGACTTCGATCAGTCCGATTTCAGTGATGCGGTCGTGGGTAGCAGTGGCGCCAGTAGTTTCGAGATCGAGAAAAACGACGCTGCGATCAAACATGGCCGGCGGCTTACCGCGGCGGCTGGTGGCCGATGGCGCGAGAAATTCGCTCGGCGGTCTGGCGCACCGATTCGGCCCAGGTCTTGCGGAAGCGCTCGGTCGGCGCCGACACCGACAGACCTGCGGCGAGCTTGCCTTCATCGTTGTAGATGCCGGCACCGACGCAGCACACGCCGCGCTCGGCTTCCTCGTTGTCGAAGGCATAGCGGCGAACGCGGATGTCCTCGAGCTCGCGGTTCAGGTGCGTGAGGTCGGTCAGTGTGTTGTCGGTGTAGCGGGGCAGGCCAGTGCGCTTGGCGTATTCGGCGATGCGCTGCTGTGTTTCACCGGAGAGGAAGATCTTGCCCACCGCGGTGATGTGCAGCGGCGCATGCGCGCCGATGATCTGTACCACCCGCATCATCGTGTTGCCTTCCGATGCGCGCTCGATGTAGACCACTTCGTCGT
Source organism: Burkholderiales bacterium (assembly GCA_038106575.1). Lineage (GTDB taxonomy): Bacteria > Pseudomonadota > Gammaproteobacteria > Burkholderiales > SG8-41. The sequence goes on along the minus strand of JAYOED010000039.1, from coordinate 6,523 downwards.
CGTGCCGTACTGACAGGTTGACGGTTTCACCGAGTTCGCGGTGCAGCTCGTGCATGTGCGGCAGCGCTTCCTGGCGCACACTGATGCGCGACTTGACCAGGCTGCCGAGCTCGACGAGACGGATGCCCAGCCGGTACATGCCGGGTTCGATGCGGTCGACCAGCCGGTTGTCGACCATTACGCCGAGGATGCGGTGCGCGGTGGACGGATGCAGCTGGGTCGCGGTGGCGAGCTGCTTCAGCGTGGCCGGCGTGCTGTGCTGTGACAGCACGTCGAGCAATTGCATCATGCGCTCGATGACCTGTATGGACGGTTTTGCGTTTTTCTTGGCCACTGAAATCGTAACAAAATCGAAAATACGCTCGATTTTACAATATGAAAAACTGTCCGACTACCCTTCGAAATCCCGGGAGACGGTCCGTTTCGTTAAACTGTCGGTGCCATGACCGCCCGCAACCGATCTGCTGCCGCACCCTCGACCCCGCCTCCCCGCAATTACGTGACTCCCGCAGGCTATGCGCGCCTGAAGGCCGAGCTGACCCGGTTGCTCGACGTCGAGCGTCCTGAGCTGGTGAAGGTCATTTCGTGGGCGGCGTCTAACGGTGACCGTTCGGAAAACGGCGACTACATCTACGGCAAGAAGCGACTGCGCGAAATCGACCGTCGCATTCATTATCTCGGCAAGCGGCTGGACCAGTCGGTGGTGGTCGATCCGGCGACGCGCGGCGAGACTGACCAGATATTTTTTGGCGCCACCGTTGAATATATCGAAAGCGGCGGCGATATGCATACGGTGACCATCGTCGGCATGGATGAAGCCGATCCAGCGCGCGGCTATGTCAGCTGGATTTCGCCGATTGCAAAGGCGCTGCTCAAGCGCCATGTAGGCGACACAGTGAAACTGGCGACGCCGGGCGGTACCGAGGAAATCGAGATCGTCGACGTCCGCTATGCCGCGGTTGCAACCAGTGAGGCCGAAGTATGAGGGTTTCCCTGTTTTCCGCGGCGCTGGCGGCATGGCGCGCTACCAACGGCATTCCGCGCTCAGCCGAGCCGCCGCTCGACGCGGTGGTCAAGCTGTCGATCCGCGCGGTCGAGGGCGCACGCACCGCGGATACGCTCGGCGCCGAGCGCGAGGGTACCGGGATCGTCATCGACAGCCAGGGGCTGATTCTCACCATCGGCTACCTGATACTCGAAGCCGCATCCATTTTGGTGATGACCGGTGACAACAAGATCTATCCGGCGAGCGTGGTCGGCTTCGATCACGCCACCGGTTTTGGGCTGCTGCGCGCGAGCCCGGCGCCGCAGTGTGCGTCGGCGGTGATCGGCGATTCATCTAGCATCGGCGAACTGCAGAGCCTGGTGGTGGCGGGACATGCGTCGGCGGGTGGCGTGTCTGGCGCCGCGCTGGTTTCGCGCCGGCGTTTCACCGGCTGGTGGGAGTACATGATCGACGACGCGCTGTTCACCGCTCCGCCGCGCTACGAGCACAGCGGAGCGGCGCTGTTCGACGGCGAGGGCCGGCTGGTCGGCATCGCCTCGCTGTGGGTCAGCGACGCGTTGAATTCCGGCGTTGCATTTCCCGGCAACATGTTCGTGCCGATCAACCTCCTGAAGGATGTATTGCCCGACTTGGTGAAGAACGGTAAACGGCGGGGCGTCGCGCGGCCGTGGCTGGGACTGAATACCGAGCAGATCGAAGGCCACGTCGTGTTGTCGCGCGTGCTGCCCGATTCACCGGCGGACCTGTCGGGACTGAAGCGCGGCGACCTGGTCCTCGGTGTCGGCGGTGATTCGATCGGCAGCCAGAGCGAGTTCTACGAAAAACTTTGGTCCCACGCCGCCGGCGACGACATTACGCTGCACATCGTCCGCGAAAAAACCGTCAAGCACATCATCGTACAGAGCGGCGACCGCCTGTCGTACCTGCGGCCATGGCGGATGAACTAAACGAGGGTCGGCCAAAGTGAAAGTCGGACTATTCGTCACCTGTCTGATCGACTTGATGCGCCCGCGCATCGGTTTTGCTGCGCTCGAACTGCTGAAGGATGCAGGCTGCGAGGTCGTGGTGCCAGAAACGCAAACCTGCTGCGGTCAGCTCGGCTACAACTCAGGCGAACGCGCGTCCGCGATCGCGCTGGCTCGCAAGGTCGCGCGCGAATTTGCGGATTGCGATTACGTGGTGGCGCCGTCGGGTTCCTGCGCCGGCATGATTCGCGCGCATTATCCCGATCTGTTGAAGGATATTCCCGAAGCTGAGCGCGACGCTGTGGCCGCACTGGCGGCGCGTACGCATGAACTGACGGATTTTCTGGTCAACGTCATGCACTACACGCCAAAGTCAAAAATATCAATTAAAACAATTACTTATCACGATTCCTGCTCGGGGCTGCGCGAACTCGGTGTCAAACAGCAGCCACGCGCGCTGCTAGCGCAGGTTGAGGGTGTGCAACTGAAAGAGATGGACGAATGCGAGCAGTGTTGCGGCTTCGGCGGCACCTTCGCGATCAAGTACGGCGAGATTTCCTCGCACATCGCCGAGCGCAAGTGCGAGAACATCGCCGCCAGCGGCGCCGACACCGTGGTGCTCGGCGATCTCGGCTGCATGCTCAACATCGAAGGACGGCTGCGCCGCCGCGGTGACTCAATCACGCAGGTGCTACACGTCGCTGAAGTGCTTGCGGGTAAAACCGCCGGTTCAAAAAGTTAGTGATTCCTGAACTTTTCCGAACAGCAATTTCTGAATGTATCTACCAGTCTTAATGCGATAGATAAGAGTGCATAGACTTACTGAATCAAGACAGGGAGCCATGTGTTCCCTGTTTTTCTGTGGACTATCGCTTCATTGCTTCTGCTATACGCTCTTTCGTTTTAGGCATAAAACGAAACCGCTGGCAGTCAAAGCAAGAACGTCTGGAATGGGCTTTTTTTCACTTGCTAAACATTCTGGACAGTCTGGTATATCTTTTGTCTGGAACGCTGCTGAGGTCAGGATTCGCTTATGGCTATCTCTTTCGGCAGGAGGGGGGGGTAGTTACTAATCAAGAGAAATTTATGAAGCTACAAATCATTTTGACGCTAATCGGACTGAGCAGTTTTAGTGCCTTCGGGAATCCTCAGGCTTTCACTATTGCAACTCGCGAGGGTGTAAAGCAAACCTTTTTACTCGTAGCACCCAATCAGCAACCAAAAGTTGCCTTGTTAATGTTTCCAGGTGGACCTGGCAGAGCAAATATAAGAAGTACAGAAACCGAGATCTTGTTCAACAAAAATGGCTACTTGCAAAGATCAATTAACTATTTTGTCTCAAGCGGAATGCTGGTTGCGCTGATTGATAGACCCTCAGACCTTGAGGATATGTCAGTTAATTTTCGTAAGAGCGATGAACACATGCAAGATATCGGAGAAGTAATAAAAAATATTTTGCTGAGATACAAAGATATACCAATCTACATAATCGGAATAAGCCGTGGTTCAGTGTCCGCCACTTATGTTGCAAAGCATTCAAAAGAGAAAGTCTCGGGAGTTGTGCTAATGGCTGGTCATTTAGCTGACCGACGTTCGGTTGGTTTGTCGGGTTTTAATTACAAAACACTCCAGCAAAGAATTTTGATAGTGGGCCACAAAAATGAAGGATGCCCTCACACTGCATTTAGGGATTGGTTGGAAATTGCAAGGAGCTATAATATTCCTATGATTTCTGTGACTGGCGGATATCAGAAGTTAGAAATGTCAGCAGGTGATCGATATCCAGAATGCAGACCCTGGGCGCATCACAATTTTCTTGGTGTTGAGAAACCCGTGGCTGAAGAAATTAGCAACTGGATTCTTCAGAAAGCCTTTAGATCTGATGTAAACGGTTAGCTAACATCTAAGCTTCGTCTTAAAGCAAGTTCTTCTTTGGCTTCCAGCGATAGACCCGGGCGCAGGCTTCGCCCATTAGCATCGCACGTTCGCTGTCGCTCAGCCGGTCGGTCACGCGGAAACACTCGACTGCATCGTCGTAACTGACCAACGCATGGGCGCGGGTCCAGTCGGTGCCCCACAGGCAGCGCTCGATGCCCCAGGCATCGAACACCCGCTCCAGCGGATCCCATATGTCGGGGAAAGGGTAGGGCTTCAGCGACAGCGTGCAGGCCCCGGTGATCTTGATCACCAGGTTCGGCCGTTTCGCCAGCGCCAACACCTTGGGCAGTTCGGCCCAGGGTTCAGCCACACCTCCCGACGGCTGACGTGCAAAATTAGATTATCGGCGAAATTACTGATGTGCAGCAGCCGGTTTTACGCATTTTCCAGATATCTGAAGGCTCACAGTTATACTTATAGACATGCATATTTCCTCCATGCACTTCAAGGCGCGGGCGGGGGCCAAACTGGCTGATGTCAGGCTGCAGAGCGCGCTGAAGAAACTGCAGGGCAATTTCGTCAAGGGTCGCGCCGACCGGGTAGCCGAGCTCGACAATTTCCAGGACATCCGCACGGCTGCCGCTGCCATCCGCGACCGCACGCTGCAGCATCTTGATGTTTGGCTCGAGACTTTCGAGCGCAACGCGACCGCCTGCGGCGCGGTGGTGCACTGGGCGGAGACGCATGACGACGTCAACCGCATCGTTCGCGAAATCGCCGCGCAGCATGGCGTGCGCAAGGTCATCAAGTCGAAATCGATGGTGACCGAGGAGTGCGGACTGAATGACGCGCTGGAAGCTGCCGGGCTTGAAGTGGTCGAAACCGATCTCGGCGAATACATATTGCAACTGGCCAAGGAACCGCCATCGCACATCGTCGCGCCGGTGGTGCACAAGACCCGCGATGAAGTATCCGATCTTTTTGCCGAAAAACACCGGGCGCCCCGGCAGACCGACATCACTGCACTGTGCCGCGAGGCGCGCGAACAGTTGCGCCCGCATTTCCTGTCCGCCGAGATGGGGGTGTCAGGAGCGAACTTCATTGTTGCTGATACCGGCTCGACGCTGATCGTGACCAATGAAGGCAACGGCCGCATGGTGACGACGCTGCCCAAGGTTCACGTGGCGATCACCGGCATCGAGAAGGTGGTGCCGACGCTGGAAGATATCGCGACGCTGATCCGGCTGCTGCCGCGACACGGCACCGGGCAAAGCATCACCAACTATATTTCCGTTACTACCGGACCGCGCCGTTCTGGTGATCTCGATGGTCCCGAGCACTTTCATGTGATTCTGGTAGATGCCGGGCGCACCAAGTTGCTTGGCGGTGACATGCAGGAGATGTTGCGCTGCATACGCTGCGGCGCCTGCATGAACCATTGTCCGGTATATCAAAGTGTCGGCGGTCATGCCTATGGCTGGGTCTATCCCGGTCCAATGGGATCGGTGCTGACGCCGACCTATGTCGGGTTAGAGAATGCCCGGGACCTTCCCAATGCGGCGACACTGTGCGGACAGTGCCATGTCGCCTGTCCGGTAAAAATTCCGTTGCCGGAACTGCTGCGCAAGCTGCGCGAGCGCCAGTTCGAGCAGGGGTTGAAGCCCTGGTACGAGGTCCTTGGGCTGAAGTTGTGGGGCTGGCTGGCGTTGCGTCCGTCACTGTACCGGCCGGCGATGCGCATCAAGGCCCGCGTACTGAAAATAATGGCGGGAAAAAATGGCATGATTCGCAGCCTGCCCTTCGGCGGCGGCTGGACCGACCGGCGCGATTTCCCGGCATCCGAAGGCAGGACATTCAGTGAACTGTACAAAGCCCGTAGGTGATGCGGCGATGGAGGTAATGAAGTGAACAAACCTGAAAAACTCAATACCCAGACAAGCGTGCCGCTGTGGATCGATGGCAAGATGCAGGCTGCTCAGTCGCGGCGCAATGCTGGAGTCACCGATCCGGCTACCGGCCAGATCACCCGGCAGGTGCCGTTGTGTGATGCAGCCGATGTCGAGCGTGCCGTGGCTTCGGCCAAGCGGGCTTTTCCCGCTTGGCGTGACACGCCGCCGCTGCGCCGCGCGCGCATCCTGATGAAATACCGTGAACTGCTGAGTGCCCACCGCGACGAACTGGCGCAGCTGGTCACCGCGGAGCACGGCAAGACGCTGTCTGACGCTGCGGGCTCCGTGCAGCGCGGCATTGAGGTCGTCGAGTTCACGATGGGCATCCCGCATCTGCTGAAAGGCGAGATGAGCGAGGATGTCGGCACCGGCGTGGATACCCATTCGCTGCGCCAGCCGCTGGGCGTGTGCGCTGGCATCACCCCGTTCAACTTTCCGGTGATGGTGCCGCTGTGGATGTTCCCGGTTGCGATCGCTTGCGGCAATACTTTCGTGCTGAAGCCTTCCGAAAAAGTGCCGTCAGCTTCGATGCGCATGGCCGAACTGTTAAAGGAAGCCGGATTGCCCGACGGCGTGTTTAATATCGTGCACGGCGACAAGGGGGCGGTCGATGCATTGCTACATCACCCGGACGTCAAAGCGGTGTCGTTCGTCGGGTCGACGCCGATCGCAAAATACATCTACGAAACCTGCGCGAGAGAAGGCAAGCGCGTGCAGGCACTGGG
>JAYOED010000122.1:977-3033 GCA_038106575.1 Burkholderiales bacterium | reverse complement strand
GGGCTGGATGGATGCGTTGCAGAACTACACCAAGCCGGAAATCATCGCGGCTTTTTCAAAGCACGTTGCGGACAACCCGAACAAGAGGCCAAACGAGGGCCACATTCGCGGCCTGATTATTTCGGCCAGGTCTGATGCTGTCGCGGCCATTCCGAAGCCGCCGGAACCGGAACGCGAGCCGCCAGCAACGAAAGAGCAGGCGGCGGCGATTCTGAACGCAGTCGGTTTTTCAATTCGGAGGGCAACCAAATGACCCTGCATGAATGCTTCGGCCTTGTCGCTAGATCGCAGCAGATGACCGTCGAACAGCTTTTGCAGAGGACCAAGAGAAAACGCATAGTCAGGCCACGTCAGGCAGCGATGTTGCTTGCCAATGAGAACGGCTATAGCCTCGAAGAAATCGCGGAGGTTTGCGACGTGGACCCGTCAACGGTATGGTGGGGTATCGGGCGGGCGAGGTCATACCGACGAGCCGTTCTTCGCAGCATGAGGGTCAATGGCCTTGACCCGGTAGAATTCCATAGCACAAGGAAGATGAAATGAAACCGACAGAAACCGGGGCCGTGGAGATGATCCGATCCGGCGCGACATATGAGGAAATCCGGGCAAAGTTCGGCATATCAAATCAGAAGATCAAGGCGTTGATCGGCCTTCACGAGATCAAGCGGCCAAAGAAGAAGACGAAAAAGGATGCCATTATCGCCGCAATCAGGGAGGACGGGACCAGAACTGGCGCGGACGTGGCTCGGCTTGTCGGGTGCGACCCGAAGTACGTTTACAACGTGGCGTTCGAGAGAGGCCTGAACATTGGGCGCGGTCCTGCCAGTGACACAGAACTGAAGCCGGAAGCCCCGGCCCGCAAGTTTCGCCGCCGCGAGGGCGTGATGGTCTCGCCCGCATGGGTCGACAAGGATGACACGTTGTTCGAGGCTGTTGAAAATGCCGGTTCCGTCATGGCCGGTGTTAACAGGTTTGCCGATCGGCACAAGATGCCGTCAAGTATGGTCATGGCCAGGTGGCACAAGATCGGGCGGGAGGTGCTGGTGTGACATACCATTCCAACACCGACCGCATCCGCGCCGACAAGGCGCTCGCCGAACTCGACGGCTTCGAATGGGGCCTGACGCTTCCGGGCGCTGTTGTGCTGGACGGCAACGACAAGATAGAACTGGGCCGGCGGCGGGCGCAATTGTAGGGGAAGAAATGATCTGCCATAAATGCGGATGCGAGATGCGGGACGGTGTTGCCCTGACCCAGACGTTCACGCCCGGAACGCCTGATTTCCCCGGAGATACCCACGCCATCACGTTTTCAGCGGGTGGACCTGGGAAGCTGGTTGAATGCCTGAAATGCCCGGAATGCGGGCGATCTGTAGTGGGACGCCCAAATGACACCTGACGGCCTCGCAACCTGCGGCAAGGCCAAATGCCGCCCGTCTACGCAATGCATCGCCCTGGGCGATCTGGCGTTCGGCTGGTGGGTGGAATGCCAGTGCGGCAGATCAACACGGACGCTTGGCAGTGAGCGCGCGGCAAAAGATGTTTGGAACAACAATCCCCCGTTCAAGCCGGGGGTAAGGGGCGGCGGAAACCGGGAAACGTAAGCCGCCCCTTTCTGTTGCATCAATGCGCAAACCGTAGTAGACAGACAGTGTTCTTCCTACGGAACGTCTGCCACCCCCAGCGCCAAGGTTAACCCCAAGGCAGGGGGTGGTTGGTTAACCGCCTTCTGGCGGCGCACTGGTAAGGATCGGCGACGGTCGCCTTAACAGGTTAGGGTTGTGATTTCCCAGCCGTCAGTGCGCCACCTGAGCGCGGCAAGTGGTCAAAGGCGGGTGGCCATACCGCCAGCGTAGCAAAACAATAGGCCGAGCCGAGCGACGTAATGCGGCAGTAATGGCCGCGCTCAACATGATGATGGCAGTAATGGCGATTGAACATTAAACGGAAAAGCCATAAAATCACCACAAATGAAAAGCCCGTTGTCCAGACTTTACAGGTCAGGCCCTGCTCCCGGCGAGGATGATAAGCGCCTTGCGGCGTATCTGGACGAAAAG
>JAYOED010000122.1:0-967 GCA_038106575.1 Burkholderiales bacterium | reverse complement strand
GAAATCATGATTGCACTCCACAAGGAACACGCGGACAATATCCGCAAGCAAGCAAACCTAGCGGAAAAGGTGGCGAATGGCCGGTAGAAAGCGCCTAAAGTCCAGACGTTCCGAAGTCACCCTTCCCGGCATGGCTGGACCAGCAAAGACACTCCAAGGCGATTGGGGGCCGCGCACAGCCGCACAGATGAACGGGGCGGTCATTGTCCCGGTCGAAGGTGAGAACCCCAACGGCGTGGCCCGCAAGTTCCGTGAAGGGCCAATTCAGCGCATGGCTCGCACGGCAATCTTGTCGCAGCGCCAATACCAGGCCGCGCAGGAAATATCCGACGCGTGGTGCCGATGCGAAATGCTATCCAGCGGCGGGGAATTGCGGGAACACGTTGACACCAGCCCGAACCCGGCCTCGGTGGTTGCCGCCCAAGCTGACGCGCTGTCCCGCTTGAACAGGGCAGTCAAAGCAGTTCCCTCAAAGCACAGATACGTTGTCGAATGGGTCTGTTACGACAACAGGCGGATCGAGGATTTGGGCGGCCCCTACGGCGTTCACGCCGCCAACTTCCTCGAAAGCATGGACATGGTAGCGGACAAGTTGGGGTATTGATCGCGCGGGATGGGTCATAACTGGTTCATAACCTCTAGCCTTTTTTGAACCGCCTGCGGCACTAAATGTTCAAGATTGCCAAAAGCCCCAAACTCCTGTAAATGTAAGGTCGGGACGAAACTGTCCCAAAATCCCAGATAGAGACAGACCAGAGGCCGGGGCGGTAACGTCACCGGGAAATAAACATGGCAGGAAGGGGTCGGCAGGCCGGTTTTTCAATGGGGCCGGAACACAGGACTAAAATTGCAAACAGTCAAATTCTCAAGCGGTTGATTGAACATGTTGAGGGCAAAACCGATATGACTTCAACGCAAGTAACTGCGGGGCTTGGGCTTTTGCGTAAGGTCATGCCTGATATGACGC
>JAYOED010000038.1:0-20983 GCA_038106575.1 Burkholderiales bacterium | reverse complement strand
TAAACGGTTGCTGGAGCGCGTTATGGCGCTTGCGGAATAAACCGGCACTGCCGCGGGGCCGGCCATGTGCGTAGCTACTTCCCGCTGTCGTGGCGTTCAGTGCCATCTGGCGCCTCGGAGTCCGGCGCAAGCGAGCATGCCGGGTTACATCAGCACAATGTCAAATTGTTCCTGATTGTAGGCCGACTCGACTTGCAGGGAAATCGGCTTGCCTATGAAGTCCGACAGTATCGCCAGATTGTGCGACTCCTCGTCGAGAAACATGTCGATGACATGCTGGGAGGCAAGTATGCGGAACTCGCGGGCCTCAAACTGGCGGGATTCGCGCACCAGTTCGCGCAGCACCTCGTAACACACCGTCTGCGCGGTTTTCAGTTCACCTCGTCCTGCGCAAACCAGACAGGGCTCACACAAAACGTGGGCGAGGCTTTCGCGGGTTCGCTTGCGAGTCATCTCGACCAGCCCGAGCTGGGTGAATCCGTTGACAGTCATGCGGGTGCGGTCACGCGCCAGCGCCTTACGAAATTCGTTGAGTACCGCGTTGCGATGCTCTTCAGTATCCATGTCAATAAAGTCGATGATGATGATGCCACCCAGGTTGCGCAGACGCAACTGGCGCGCGATCACCTGGGCCGCCTCGAGATTAGTCTTGAATATGGTTTCATCGAATGTACGTCCGCCGATAAAACCGCCGGTATTCACATCCACCGTGGTCAACGCTTCGGTCTGATCGATGATCAGGTAACCGCCCGACTTGAGGTCCACCCTGCGCGCAAGCGCACGCTCGATGTCTTCTTCTACATTGTACAGATCGAACAGCGGCCGCTCCCCCGTGTAATGATTCAGCCGTGACAATGCGGTAGGCACGAATTGCCCCGCGAACTGACGCATAACCTGAAAGGTCTCGCACGAATCGACATGGATGCTCCCGGTATCCTCGTGGGCAAAGTCCCGCAGCACGCGCAGGCTCAGATTCAGATCCTGATAGAGTAACGCTAGGGGCGCTAGAGTACGCGACCGCTCCTGGATGTCATGCCACAGTTTGCGCAGATATTCGACGTCCTGCACCAGTTCCCGGTCGGATGCAGCCTCTGCCATAGTGCGGATGATGAATCCACCTTTTTCATCCCTGGGTAACAACTGTTGAAGTTTACTGCGCAGATGCACGCGCTCATCTTCATCTTCGATTCGCTGCGAAATTCCGATGTGCGATTCCTGTGGCAGATAAACCAGCAGGCGTCCAGCGATGCTTATCTGTGTTGAAAGCCGCGCACCCTTTGTACCGATCGGATCTTTGATTACCTGCACGATCAGGTTCTGGCCTTCGCTGAGCAGCTTTTCGATCGGCGTGCCAGTTTCGCCATTGGTCCGGTTGCCCCAGATATCAGCCGCATGCAGAAAGGCCGCACGTTCCCCGCCGATATCCACAAAAGCGGATTGCATGCCGGGCAGCACCCGGACCACGCTCCCCATGTAAATATTGCCGACGAAACCGCAGGAAGACGCCCTCTCGACGTGCAATTCCTGCGTAACGCCGTGTTCGATGACGGCGACGCGGGTTTCCTGCGGCGTCACGTTGATCAGGATTTCTTCGCTCATGGAACGACGATGCCGTGGTTACGCAACAGCTCTGAGGTTTCTGCGAGGGGAAGTCCCATGATACCGGAATAGCTGCCGTCGATCCGGGTAATGAAAGAAGCTGCGCGCCCCTGAACCGCATAGGCCCCGGCCTTGTCAGCCGATTCCCCTGCGGCGATATAGCGGCGGATTTCGTCCCTGTTCAAGTCGCGAAACCATACGGTGGAAACCGACACCCGCGTTGCAACCGAATCTTCCCAGGCCACCGCAACTGCAGTCAGCACGCGATGGCTGCGCCCCGCCAGCAGAGTTAGCATGCGTTCCGCATCCGGGGTGTCAGACGGTTTGCCGAGGATAGCGTCATCACAGACAACAGCCGTATCCGCCGCCAGCACCGGATGCTCGACAAGGCGGCGTGCCCGCATCACCGTCGTGGCTGATCGGGCTTTCTCGCGGCAGACCCGCAGCACGTAATCGTTGGGAACCTCCCCTGCAAGCGGCGTCTCATCAACATCCACATCGCGCTGTTTCGCATCGCGCAGTAAAACGACATCGAATGAAATGCCGATCTGGCGCAGCAGCTCGCAGCGGCGAGGACTTCGTGATGCCAGATAGATGACGGCGGACGTAATCATTCGCGGTGGTAAGGATGGTTGGCGAGTATCGACGACGCGCGATACAGCTGTTCGGCCAGCAATACCCGCACGAGCCCGTGCGGTAGCGTCAGCGGGGATAGCGCCCACAGCAAATCCGCTTCTGACTTCACGTCAGCGGAGAGCCCGTCTGCGCCGCCGATGACAAATGCGATATCGCGTCCTTCGTTGCGCCAGTGCTCGAGGTATTCAGCGAGCTTTCGTGTCGAAAAACTGCGCCCATGCTCGTCCAGAATCACCTTTAATGCCTGACGCGGGAGCGCCGTGCGGATGCGTTCGGCCTCCTGCTGCACCCAGCGCGCGGTATCAACCGATTTTTCACGTGTCGCCGGTTTCAGTTCCAGCAATGACAGTGGCATTTCGCGGGGCATGCGCCTGGCATAGTCTTCGAATCCTTCCGTTACCCAGGCGGGCATACGATTCCCGACGGCAAGCACTAGCAGCTTCACTTGGATGCGCGACGTGCTTTAGGCGCGGAGGTCCTGCGGGCAGGGGGACGCTGCGGTGCGCCCCAGATTTCCTCGAGGTTGTAGTATTGGCGGATGGCCGGCTGCATAACGTGAACGACGACAGCGCCAAGGTCTACCAGCACCCATTCACCGGTCTGCCCACCCTCACTACCGTAGACCTTCCCGCCGGCCTTCTTGACCTGCTCGGACACGCTGTTTGCCAGCGCACGCACCTGGCGGTTGGAATCACCACTGACAATGACGACCTTGTCGAACAGCGCAGTCACCTTCCGTACGTTAAACACAACAATGTCGCGGCCTTTGACATCTTCCAGTGCGGCGACTGCGATCTTGGCTAGTTTTTCAGGCCCCATTAGCGTCCAGTATATATCTCATGTTCTTCTATATATTGATAAATCCTGTCGGGCAACAGATAGCGGCTGTTGCGGCCATGACGCGTCGCCTCGCGAATCATGGTTGCCGAGATATCCAGCGCCGCAATCGGAACGACGACAATCCCTCCGGTCGGCGCAACGTGAACAGAGAATGGCTGGTGCATCAGGCGTGCGCCGTATTCAGCGGCCAGCGGCCGAGGCATACGCGATTGCCACGTATCCACGGGAAATCCTGGTCGGAAAGCAACGGCGATGTGCACAAGTGAAAACAGTTGATGCCAGCGGCTCCAGGTGGCAAGGTCTAGAAAAGCGTCCGCCCCCAGCAGCAGCACCAATGACTGCTCGGTTCCCACTTCCGCGCGCAATGCCGTAAGGGTATCTACCGTATATCCCGGTGCGACGTTACGCGCCTCACGTGCATCCACGGTAAACAGCGCGTTGCCAGCCACCGCCAGTTTCACCATTTCCAGCCGATGCTCCGCAGTGGCCACCGGCGCCGCACGATGCGGCGGCGTGCCGCTGGGAATAAAGCGCACTTCGGTAAGGCGCAGTTGATCCGCAACTTCCTGCGCAAGACGCAAATGCCCGAAATGTACGGGATCGAAGGTGCCTCCCAGAATGCCGATTGGGGACATTAACGGACGAATGGTGGAGGGATATTCAGTGGAAAGCCGCCCCGTGTTCCATCAACCTACAACACCAGCCTGCGGATATCGGACAGCACCGTGGCCAGGAAAGAACTGAAGCGCGCGCCCAGCGCACCGTCAATGACCCGGTGATCGTAAGACAAGGACAGCGGCAACATCAGGCGCGGCACGAATTCCCTGCCGTTCCACACCGGTTTCATCACCGATTTTCCGACTCCGAGTATGGCAACTTCCGGCGCATTGATGATCGGGGTAAAGAAAGTACCGCCGATGCCTCCCAGACTGGAAATAGAGAAACAGCCGCCTTGGAGGTCGATGGGTGAAATCTTTCCGGCACGCATGCGCGCGCTGATTTCCTGCAGATCCTTGGCGATTTCAAGCAGGCCTTTTTTGTCCACATCCCTGATCACCGGCACCACCAAGCCATTCGGCGTATCGACGGCCACGCCGATGTGGAAATGGTTTTTGAGCACTAGGTTTTCTCCATCCGGTGAAAGAGAGGCATTGAATTCCGGAAACTGCTTCAGCGCTACCACTGAGGCCTTCATCAGAAAACCGAGCATGGTGATCTTGATGCCGCTCTTACTAGCCTCGTCGGCCTGTCCCTTCCGAAACGCTTCGAGCTCGGTAATGTCCGCTTCGTCGTGCTGGGTGACATGCGGAATGCTGACCCAGTTGCGATGCAGGAATCTCCCCGATAGCTTCTTGATGCGGGGCAGCGGCTGCGTGGTGACCGCTCCGAATTTCGCAAAATCGACCGGCTGCATCGGCGGCAGGTTAAAACCGAGTCCGCCGCCGCTTTCACCGCGGGGGCGCGACAACTCGCCTTTGACGTAACCTTGAACGTCTTCAAGAAGGATGCGGTCTTTGGCACCCGTACCTTTGACCTGTGACAGGTCAACGCCAAGTTCGCGCGCGAAACGGCGCACCGACGGACTGGCGTGAGACTTGCCGAAACCGGCCTCATCCACTGCAACTGGCGGTGCTGCCGGGGCGGGTCTTGCTGCAGGCGCGGGGGCCGGCTGAGCTTTCGCTGCTGCCACTGCGGGTGCCTGCGGGGCGGAAGCAAGTGCAGCCGCAACCTTGGCTGGCTCCGCGGGAGCCGCTGCGCCGGATTCCAGCGTTAGCACTAGCACCCCAGCTGAAACCTTGTCTCCAACCTTAAGCTTGATCTCCTTAACCGTACCCGCCGCCGGGGAAGGCACTTCCATGGTCGCCTTGTCGGATTCAAGTGTCACTAGCGGATCTTCGGACTTGACGGTATCCCCCGGCTTGACCAGCACCTCGATCACCGGAATGTCCTTGAAATCGCCGATATCCGGCACTTTGACTTCGATTGCGTTTGCCATGATCTTGCGCCGCCTACACCGTTGCCGGATTCGGTTTCTCGGGATTAATGCCGTATTTTTTCACTGCTTCGGCCACTTTCTTGCGCGGCAATAGTTCCTGGTCCGCCAACGCCTTCATCGCTGCCACGGCGACGTAGTGGCGGTCGACCTCGAAAAACTGGCGCAGCTTGCGGCGCGTATCAGACCGTCCGAAACCATCAGTACCCAGCGTAATGAAATTATGGGTCGGCAGAAACGCCCTCACCTGATCCGCAAACAGCTTCATGTAGTCGGTTGCCGCCACCACTGGACCGGCGCGGTCCCTGAGACATTGTTCAATGTGGCTTTGCCGCGGCTCCAGATCCGGGTGCAGCATGTTCCAACGCTGAACATCCAGGCCATCACGGCGCAATTCGTTGAAACTGGTAACGCTCCAGATGTCAGCTGAAATGCCGAAATCCTTTTCCAGTAATTCGGCGCCGAAGATGACTTCCCGCAGGATGGTGCCGCTGCCGAGCAGTTGCACCTTGAGCTGGTTCTTTTTCGCCTTGCCTTCCGAAAGCAGGTACATGCCCTTGAGTATGTTCTTTTCCACCCCTTCCGGCATTGCGGGGTGCGTGTAGTTCTCGTTCATCACGGTGATGTAATAAAACACGTCTTCCTGTTCCTGATACATTCGGCGCATACCGTCCTGGATGATGACGGCCAGCTCGTAGGCAAAGGTGGGATCGTAGGTCACGCAATTCGGGATGGTTGATGCCAGGATTTGGCTGTGTCCGTCCTCATGCTGCAGCCCTTCGCCGTTCAGGGTTGTACGTCCTGCGGTGCCGCCGAGCAGGAAACCACGGGCTCGCAGGTCTCCGGCAGCCCACGCCAGATCACCAATGCGCTGGAACCCGAACATCGAGTAAAAAATGTAAAAAGGCATCATCATCTGCCCGTTGTTGGCATACGACGTTGCCGCAGCAATCCAGGAGGACATCGCACCCGCCTCATTAATGCCTTCCTGCAAAATCTGGCCGCCTTGGCTTTCCTTGTAGAACATCAGCTGATCGGCATCCTGCGGCGTATATAGCTGCCCGACGTGCGAATAGATGCCCAGTTGCCGGAACATGCCCTCCATGCCAAACGTTCGCGATTCGTCGGGAACGATCGGCACTACCCGCTTGCCGATTTTCTTGTCACGAATGATGGTGTTCAGTATCCGCACAAAAGCCATCGTGGTTGAAAATTCACGATCCTCGCTGCTTTTCAACTGCGCTTCAAAAGCGGACAGCGCGGGGACCTCCAGCGACTCGACCTTGCGCTTGCGGTTGGGCAGCGAACCGCCCAGCGCCTTGATGCGATCCCGCAGATACTGCATTTCCGGCGCGCCTTCAGGCGGACGGTAGAACGGGACTTCCTCCAGCTTGTCATCGGGTATCGGTACGTCAAAGCGGTCACGGAAAGCGCGTATCGATGCCGTGCCCATTTTTTTCTGCTGGTGGGTGATGTTCTGGCCTTCACCCGCCTCGCCCATGCCGTAACCCTTTACAGTCTTCGCCAGGATGACCGTCGGCTGCCCCGTATGCTTCATCGCCGCGGAATAGGCTGCATACATCTTGTGCGGATCGTGGCCTCCGCGGTTCAGCCGCCAGATATCGTCATCAGACATGTTGGACACCAGTGCCGCCAGTTCCGGATACTTGCCGAAGAAATGCTTGCGTACAAAAGCACCGTCGTGCGATTTGAACGCCTGATACTCGCCATCGACGCACTCTTCCATGCGCTTCTGCAAAATCCCCGTCTTGTCCTTCAGCAACAGCGGATCCCAGTACGAACCCCAGATCACCTTGATCACGTTCCAGCCCGATCCGCGGAAATCCGACTCCAGCTCCTGGATGATCTTGCCGTTGCCGCGCACCGGACCGTCAAGACGCTGCAGGTTGCAGTTGATGACGAAAATGAGATTGTCAAGTTTTTCCCTTCCGGCCAGCGAAATTGCGCCCAGCGATTCTGGTTCATCCATCTCGCCGTCGCCCATGAACGCCCAGACCTTGCGGCCTTGCTGTTCAACTAGACTGCGGTCCTTCAGATAACGCATGAAACGCGCCTGATAGATGGCCATCAGCGGCCCCAGACCCATCGATACCGTCGGGAACTGCCAGAAGTCCGGCATCAGCCATGGATGCGGATACGAGGACAGTCCCTTGCCGTCGACTTCCTGACGAAAATTGCTCAGCTGATCTTCGGTGATGCGTCCCTCGAGGAAAGCGCGCGCATAAACTCCGGGAGCCGAATGTCCCTGGATGTAAACCAAATCACCGAGAAATTTTTCGTTAGCGGCGCGGAAAAAATGGTTGAAACCGACGTCATACAGTGTCGCCGCTGATGCGAAGCTGGCGATATGTCCGCCCAGTTCGGACGACTCCTTGTTGGCGCGAATCACGGTCGCCATCGCATTCCAGCGCACCAGCGAGCGGATCTTGTGCTCGATTTCGGCATCGCCCGGAGAACGTTCCTCGCGCTCTGGCGGAATCGTATTGATGTAAGCCGTATTGACGTTGTACGGGATATAGGCGCCCGCACGACGGGCTTCATTGACCAGTCGTTCCAGCAGGTAATTGGCCCTGCCCGGCCCTTCACGCTCGAGCACTGATTGCAGAGCTTCCAGCCATTCACGGGTCTCTTCGGGATCCAGATCACGCTGGATGTCATTCATATCCATGACCAATACCTTTTTGGGGCAGTTCTTTTGCGACAATTCCGGCACTTATGGTGCCTTATCGGCAGCCGCGATGGGATGAGTAATTATAACTTCTGGGTTGAAACATCGGCGCATTTGCTGACGCACCGCAGCATTGCTGGGAACGCCCTCTAAACCACTCAGTTACCCGAGAATCTAGGTGCGCGCTTTTCGAGAAACGCGCGCATGCCCTCCTGCCGATCGACCGTCGCAAAGGCGCGTGCAAAGGCGCCGCTTTCGAGACCGCAGCCCTCTGTCAGCTCGATATCCTGTCCGCGATGGATGACCTGCTTTGCCAGGCTTACTGCGGCCGGCGCCTTTGCGGCAATGATCCGCGCCACCTCCAGTCCTGAGTCGCGCAGGGCGTCCGCGGCAACGACCTGGTTAACCAAACCCATCGCCTGGGCCTCAGCCGCCTTTACCTGACGGCCCGTGGTCACCAGCTCAAGCGCACGCGCCCGCCCCACCAGTCGAGTCAGCCGTTGCGTGCCGCCGAAACCCGGCGTTATACCGAGATTGACCTCGGGCTGTCCAAACACCGCCCGTTCCGAAGCGATGATCCAGTCACAGGCCATCGCTAACTCACAACCGCCGCCCAGCGCGTAACCGTTGACCAGCGCGATGACCGGAATCGGCAGCGCTTCGAGGCCGTGCATGACACGCATGCCAAGTTCCGAAAAAGCACGCGCTAGCTCTTCGGACAGCGGCAGCATTTCGGAAATGTCCGCGCCCGCAACAAAGGCCTTTTCACCCGCCCCCGTCACCAGCAACACTCTCGCTTCGCGTTCCGCCGCAATCCGCTCCGTTGCGCCTAACAGCTCGTTCAATGTCGCCGCATTCAGCGCGTTCAGTGCCTGGGGCCGGTTGACGGTCAGCTGAAAAATCCCCGGTTCGAGCTGTTCCAGCAGCAGATTCTGATAAGCCATCAGGTCCTCCTCCGTGATGACGGCAAATGCGCGTGATTATTTGCCTATGCGCTGCTGCACATAGGAACCGGGGGCATCTTCCAGCGGCGAATACTTGCGCGAACCCGGCTTGCGCTTCGCGGTCATGCTGCCGGCATGACTGCCCGCCCACTCCGACCAGTCGGACCACCATGAGCCTGAATGCTGTTTCGCCTTTGCCAGCCAGGCCTCGGGGTCGGTGGACAGCTTGTCATTCGTCCAGTAGCCGTACTTGTTGGCTGCCGGAGGATTGATGATGCCAGCGATGTGCCCGGAACCGCCGAGCACGAACCGCACCGGGCCTTTCAGCAGGCGCGCGCCCGCATAGGTCGATTTCCACGGTGCAATGTGATCTTCCACCGTGGAGATGAAATAGGCAGGTACTTTTGCGCGGGTGATATCGATCGGGACGCCCGCCAGCGTGATGCCCCCCGGTTCGCGCAATTGGTTCTTCAGATACATGTTGCGCAGGTAAAAGCTATGCATCGCCGCAGGCATACGGGTTGAATCGCCATTCCAGTGCAGCAGGTCGAACGGAAACGGATCCTTGCCCAGCAGATAATTGTTGACGACGAAAGACCAGATCAGGTCATTGGCGCGCAGCATGTTGAAGGTGGTCGCCATCTCCGAACCCTCAAGATAGCCCCGCCTCTCCATCTTCTTTTCGAGGGCGCCCACCTGCTGCTCGTCGATGAATACTTCCAGCTCGCCTGGCCGTTCGAAATCGATCATGGTCACGAAAAAAGTTGCGCTGGCGATGCGGTCCTGATCCTGCGCCGCGAGCCAGGCCATGATGCAAGCGAGCAACGTGCCGCCAAGGCAATAGCCGATAACATTGGCTTTCGGCTCCCCGCTGATTTCCCGAACCACATCAAGCGCCTTAAGCGAACCCTCGGTCAAATAATCGTCAAAACGCTTGTGCGAAAGCTTTTCGTCCGGATTGATCCAGGAAATTACAAACACGGTATGTCCCTGCTCGACCGCCCAGCGCACGAAAGAATTGTTTTCGCGCATGTCGAGTATGTAGTACTTATTGATCCAGGGCGGGATGATCAGCAGTGGTCTCGCATAGACCTTCTCGGTCAGTGGCTCATACTGGATCAACTGCATGATGTCATTCTGGTAAACCACCTTGCCATTGGTGGTTGCGAGGTTGCCGCCCAGCTTGAACGCCGAGGCATCAGTCATGCGCACGCGCAACTGCTCGCCGTTACCGCTGTTCAGGTCCTCCAGCAGATTGTTCAACCCTTTCAGCAGATTCATTCCGCCTGAACTGACGGTCTCCCGCATCACTTCGGGATTGGTCAGCAGAAAATTGGAAGGTGATAGGGCGTCGATATACTGGCGCGTATAAAAATCGACTTTCTTCGCAGTTTTTTCATCCAGCCCTTCGACCTTGCCCAGCGATTCGTGCCAGTGACGGGCGGTGATCAGGTAGGACTGTTTGACGTAGTCATATAGAAAATTCTTTTCCCAGTCCTCGTGCTTGAAGCGGCGGTCTGATTTTGGTGGTTGAGCCACCGGAGCGGCTTCCTGGCCCATCATCTTCAGCGTCGAGCTCTGCCACAGCGTCATGTAGTCCTGCCAAAGCCTGACCTGCATTTCTGCCAGCCGCAGCGGATCGGAGAACAACCGCCCCCAGACCTCAAAAAACGCCTTGGCGATACCCAATTCATCTTCCGCCCCCGCGGCACCAACCCCGCGCGACGAATACTTGCTCAGCAATGCAGCACTTTTTTGCGCAATCTCCGCGTAAAGGGTGGCCAAATCACCTATCGAGATTTCCGTCTTTTCTTCAGTTTTCTCAGCCATTTGACAATTTCTACTTGGTGAATTGGGCGAAACCTGTTATTGACGTTTACGTAAGTGCGATGATAATGTCACTTAATAATTTTACTCGCCATTGCTGCGGAGCACAATGAGTAAATCCTACACCATCAGCGACTTGGCCAAGGAATTTGGCATCACCACGCGCACGCTGCGCCATTACGAGGATCAGGGACTGGTCAGTCCGTCACGGGAAGGCATCAATCGCATCTACAGCCACCGTGATCGTGTGCGTCTCAAGCTCGCCCTGCGCGGCATTCGGCTCGGCTTTTCCCTGAGTCAAATTCGCGAGCTGTTTGAATTATACGATCTCGCCAACGACGAACGAGGAAAGCTGAAAGAGTTTGCGGTCAAGCTCGAAAGGCACCGGTCACAACTGCAGCAGCAACGTGAAGATGTCGAAGTCATGCTCAATGAAATAAATTTCTTTGCTACCCAGTGCCAGCGACTCCTTAACGAGTCTGAGAGTGGAAAATCCTCAGTGGTGTAGCGTCGCAATATTCATTACGTTTACGTAAACGATATAACTATTTCCTTTAAAATCATGCCATTAAAGTAGTATTTTACTTGCTCTGCCCTTTTTCTTTCTATTCAGTATGCGTAAATCACCCCCTGAAAACCACATGATTAAGCCCCTCGAGTTTTATTTCGATTTTTCCTCCCCCTTCGGCTATATCGCTGCAACCCAGATTGATGAACTTGCTGCCCGGCACAGCCGAGGCGCGGTTTGGCGACCGATATTGCTGGGGGCAGTGTTCAAGTTGACCGGCCAGCAGCCCCTGACGACCATCCCGATAAAAGGAAACTACGCCCGGCGCGATATGGCTCGTACGGCACGCCGACTAAACGTGCCGTTCTGTATGCCCAGCAAATTTCCGATTGCGACCGCCGCGCCCTGCCGCGCCTATTACTGGCTGCACGATCAAGACCAAGCAGCAGCGCGGCGGCTGGCGCTTGCGCTGTACCGCGCCTATTTCGCCGAAGACCGCGACATCTCGAACCCTGAAGTTACGACAGACGTCGCCGCCGAACTTGGTCATGACAAAACCGCGGTGCTTCAGGCACTCAAAGATGCCGCCGTCAAGGAACGACTGAAAACCGAAGTAGATTCCGCTATCGCACGCGGTGTGTTTGGCTCACCTTACGTTATCGTCGACGGCGAACCGTTCTGGGGATCAGACCGTCTCGACCAGATCGAAGAATGGCTGGCCAAGGGCGGTTGGTAATCCCGGCACCATGGCCCTGCAGGGGCAGCAGGTCGGCATCGTCACGCTTCAGGTCGATGCCATCGTGCCGCCGGTCCAGAACAGCTCGCCGAATGCCGCACGCTGAACGGCTGCTGGACAGGCAAGGCAAAATCACCGGCGGCTATCGCCTGCACGCAGCCATGTCATCCACACGGTCGGCCCGGTTTAGCGCGGTGGCCGCGACGGTGAACCCGCGCTGCTGGGTGCTTGCTATAAAAAAGTCTCAGACTCGCCGTCTAACACGGCCTGTAATCCATTGCCTTTCCAACCATCAGCTGCGGCGTCCACGGTTACCCGTTCGCCGATGCCGTGAACATTTCCGTGCGGCACTGGCACGCAACATCCATAGTGCATGAAAAACATCAGCGCGGTTTCCGGGCAATGGTTTGCCACCGTCGGCATCAATACATTGGGCGACCTCAAATCGGTTGGTGTGCTCAATGCGTATAATCTGGTGAAATCCGACGGCTACAACGCCAATCTGAATCTGCCGTTGGCGCTGCAGGGCGCGCTGATCGACTTGCACCAAACCCAGATCTCGGCGCGTAACAAACTGGAACTTCTCGAACGTATTAAAGAAAACCGATGAAACTCGAAATCGACCCGCCCCGCGTGCTGCTTAATGTCGACGACCACGGCAATGCCACGCTGACGCTCAACCGTCCCGACGTGCACAACGCCTTCGATCCGGCGATGGTGCGGGCGCTGACCGCGGCTCTGAGAAAAATCGCCAAGGACAATGCCATCCGCGCGGTCGTGATCGCCGGTGCCGGAAAGAATTTCTGCGCCGGCGCCGATATCGTACACATGCGGCAAAGCGCGCGTTTCAACAAAAAACAGAATTACGATGGCGCCAAAGAATCGGCACGTATGTTCCATGCACTGTATTCATTGAACAAGCCGACGGTGGCGGCTGTGCAGGGCGCCGTGCGCGGCGGCGGCTGCGGAATCGTCGCTGCCTGCGATATCGCCATCGCAACGCGCACCGCGACCTTCCGCCTGTCCGAAGTCAAGATCGGCGTAATTCCGGCAATGATCAGCCCGTACGTGATCAGCGCCATCGGCGAACGCCAGTCGCGGCGTTACATGCTGTCGGGTGAAACCTTTGACGCCGCCGAAGCCTGGCGCATCGGCCTCGTGCATGACATCGTCGAAGAAGCCGATCTCGCCGAATGCGTCGCCGCAATGCTCGGCCAGCTTTATTCGAGCGGACCGAAGGCCGTGCATGCCATCAAAAAACTGATCCCAAAAAGCGCGCACAGCCTGATCGGGCCCGGCATCGTCAATGCCACGGCACGCACCATTGCCGCGATCCGCGCCACACCCGAAGCCCAGGAAGGACTGACGGCGTTCCTCGAAAAACGCAAACCGGCCTGGACAGCGCCGCCGAGGGCGAAAAAGTCCTAGAAGGGAGCATACATGGCACTACCGAAAAAAGTACGCGTTTTCGAAGTGGGGCCGCGCGACGGGTTGCAGAACGAATCCGCGCCGGTTTCCACCTCGCAGAAAATCGAACTCATCCACCTCCTGCAGGACGCCGGCGTGTCGATCATTGAAGCCACCGCCTTCGTCTCGCCAAAATGGGTGCCGCAGATGGCCGACAACAGGGAGGTCATGGCCGGCATCCAGCGTAAGCCCGGCGTGACCTATCCGGTGCTGGTGCCGAACATGAAAGGGCTGGACGCAGCGATTGCAGCTGGCGCCGATGAGGCTGTGGTGTTCGGTGCGGCGACCGAAAGTTTCTCCAGGCGCAACACCAACTGCACCATCGACGAGGGTCTCGCCCGCTTCGAAGAAGTCGCACGGGCGGCGATCGCCAACGGGTTGAAAGTGCGCGGCGACATTTCAGTCTGTCTCGGCTGTCCCTACGAAGGCGAGGTCGATCCCGCCGCGGTAGTCCATGTGGCCAAGGCGCTGGATGCGATGGGCTGCTATGAAATCACCATCTGCGACACCATCGGCACCGGTACTGCTGGCAAGACCCGCGCCGTCATCGAAGCCGTGACCAAGCACATCCCGGTCGAGCACCTTGCCGGCCATTTCCACGACACATACGGCCAGGCCGTGGCCAATGTCTATGCCGCGCTCGAGTGCGGCGTCGCCACCTTCGACAGTTCGATCGCAGGTCTGGGCGGCTGCCCCTACGCCAAGGGGGCCACCGGCAATGTCGCCACTGAAGACGTGCTCTACCTGCTCGACGGCCTCGGCATCGAAACCGGTGTCGACATGCAGAAGCTGATCGCCGCCGGCGAATACATCTGCGGCATCATCGGCCGGTCGACGCTATCGCGCGCCGCGCGCGCGATCCGCGCCAAGGCGGTATGAACCCGGACGTAGAAACCGACGTGCCTTCACCCTGCGTGATGGAGTGCATCGTGCACCAGGGCCTCGGCTACTGCCTCGGTTGCTGGCGCACCCTCGCCGAAATCAGCGGCTGGCATCGCTACAGCAACGCCGAAAAAAATGGCGTGCTGGCGCAGACCGAGCATCGCCGTGTCACCCACTCAACATCAACCTGAATCACCGGAGTTTGCGTCATGCCGTTATCCGCCCCCGCTCCCCGCACGCTGAAACACACCCGCGCCATTGAATGCAAAGGCTACGAACGCGAGGATGGCCTGTGGGACATCGAAGGCCATCTGGTCGACACCAAGACCTACGTGCATTCACGGCGTGACGGCGGCCGCGAACGCCAGCCCGGCCAGCCGGTGCACAACATGTGGCTTCGGCTCACCATCGATCTCGACCTAAAAATCCATGCAGTCGAGGCCGTCACTGACGACGGTCCGTACGAGCCTTGCGGGAACATTACCGCTAATTTCAAAAAACTTGCGGGCATCACCATCGGCCCCGGCTGGCGCAAGGCAATTGCGGAACGTGTCGGCGGCGTATTGGGCTGCACCCACCTGGTTGAACTGCTAGGACCGCTGGGCACTACCGCATTCCAGGCCACCGGCCGCGCCCGCGAAGCGCATAACGCAAAAAAACCGGCGACCGGCAAAAAACCGTACCAGATCAATTCCTGCCACATTTACAAGGACGACGCGCCGGCAGTGCTGGAGCGCTGGCCACAGTTTTATACCGGCAAGCGGTAAATGGGAGGCGCTGGAGAAAATGAACAAAACAAGTTGTGGGATCTTGTCTATAAGACCCTTCGTCCGAAGCCAACTGATGCTTCAGCCAATGCGTGCTTGAATCGTTTGACAGATAAACGCCACTCCGGTGCTGAAATTGCACTTAATCCAGATACAGCTCTCATCAATGACGAGATGTGGCCATTCGAGCGCCATCGATACGCTTGATCGATGGCACTGCAGGATGCACGATTTAGATGATGATCGCCCGTTAATCGTGGTGGACTACGACAACCGCTACTTACTGATTGACGGAAATCACCGCGTTACTCTCTGGATGACGCTTAGCCAACGCATGGATCGGCGTGTCTTGACCGTACAGCTAAAGGGAAAAGCACGTATCAGCTAACAAAACAGTCAAGCCATTGGCTTCGCTCGTGCCGCGCGCTCCACGATACGTCTGATTCTGGTCCTTAGCCCCATTAAAAAAGCAACATCCGAAGATGTAAAATAAGAGTTTGATTTTATAAGTATTTTTTATCTCGGCAAATACCACGCCCTCGCCGCCAGCGACAGCACACCGAAGATGCCGATGCTGGAAAACGCCAGACCCCACGCAGTAACGCTTTGATTGCCGCCGGCGAGGTCCAGCGTCATGCCGAATACCAGCGGCGCGAGGAACGCGGTGCTGAAGCCGAGGAAGGAATACACCGCCATCATCGCGCCGCGCATTTCCGGCGGCGTCGCTGCGACTGCACCCGAAGTCAGCGCTGCGGAGTCGCCGAGCATCGCGCCGTAATGCAACATCATGATCAGCACGACGAAATACCACGGCCACGACGCGGTGTAGCCGATCAGGCAAGCCAGCGTGCCCGACAGCGTCATGAACAGTAAAATGACGCGCTGACGGCCGAAACGGATCGCCAACTCGTTGCCGGTGACACTGAACACGGGGCCCAGCAGGTTGATCGCCGCAGCAAGGGTCGCCGCGCTGATCAGCATCGGCGTGCTCTCAGGCTGCAATGACGCACAGAACACCAGGAACGCCACCATCCACGAGCGCTGGCCGAACAGTTCGTAGTTGTGCGCGGCGTAGCCGATCACGTAAGGCAGTGTCTTGCGGTTGCGCAGCACCGGACGGAAATCGAGCAAGCGGGTCGTATGCTGCTCGCGCGGCCGCATGCGGCCTTTCGGGATCATGAAGGTGACGATGGCGCCGGCGATCAGCGGCCCCACCGCGCCGAACCAGAACGCCCACTGCCAGCCCAGCGTGGCCCCGAGCTTGCCGGCGACGACGATGGAAATGCTGGAGCCAATGCCGAAGCTCGCGGTGTAGAACGCCGTCGCCCGTGACTGGGCGTTACCCTCGAGCTGGTCGGTCAGCGCCTTGAGTCCGGGCATGTAGGTGCCGCCCAGCGCGGCGCCGATCAGCGATTGCGCGATTGCCGCGGTCCAGAAGCCGTTGCCGAACATGGCAAAAAAAGTTGCGCCAAGACTGCCGAACAGACAGGCGCCAAGGTAGATGCGCCGCGAATCAATGCGGTCGGTCAGGCTGGACAGCACCGGCACCGAGATCATGTAGCCGACAAACATGAACCCGCTGATCGCGCCCGCCTCCGAGTTCGACATGCCCCATTCGCGCTGCAGCAGGGGCAGCAGTGTGGTGTAGGCAGCGAAGCCCGTCATCGACAGGGCCTCGGCGAGGCACATGGTGAACGTCAGCCGCAGCGCGGCAGATCGGGTTATCGACACGGCTTAGACCGCTCCAGCCTTGCGCAGCAGTGCGCAAACGCGGGCGATGAATAAACGGCGCATCATTTGTTTTGCTCCTTGAATTTGCCGCGCTTGAAATCGCGGATGATCTCACGCGCCGCATTGCGCCCGGGCAAACCGGTGACGCCGCCGCCCGGATGCGCACCGGCGCCGCACAGGTAGAGGCCGTTGACCGGGGAACGGTAATCGGCATAACCGAGTACCGGTCGCGCCGACCATAATTGGTCGAGCGTCAGCGCGCCGTGGAAGATGTCGCCGCCGACCAGGCCGAATTCACGCTCAAGGTCGAGCGGCGAAAGAATTTTGCGCGCAATCACGGATTCCTTGAAATTCGGTGCGTGACGGGTCACCGTGTCGATGACGTGATCCGCCGCGTCTTCGCGAATGGAATCCCACTGCAGTCCGTCGGGCAATTCAGGGCTGAAGTGCTGGCAGAACAGGCTGGCGACGTGCTGTCCCGGCGGCGCAAGGGTTTCGTCCACGGTCGAGGGTATCAGCATTTCCACCACCGGTGCCCGCGAACAGCCGTAGCTGCGCGCATCGAAATACGCCTGTTCCATGTAGGCCAGCGACCGCGCAATGATGATGCCAGACTGGTGATGCGGTGCCTGCTTGTTGCCCGGCAGGCAGGTGAAATCCGGTAGTTCGCGCAATGCCACGTTCATGCGGAACGTTGCGGAAGCGCATTTCCAGTTGCGGATGCGTCTTAGGAATTCATCATCCAGCACCACGGGGTCGACGAGGTCGAGATACAGCAGTTTGGGATTGACGTTAGCGGCGACGCAGCGCCCTTCGATCACGCGCCCGTCTTTCAGTTGCACGCCCTGCGCGCCGCGTGAATCGACACAGACGTTGGCCACTTCAACGCCAGTGTCGATCTGCACGCCACGCGCTTTTGCCTCTGCCGCCATCGCCTGTGTAATCGCACCCATGCCGCCGATCGCATGCCCCCAGCTGCCGCGCTTGCCGTTGACTTCGCCGAACACGTGATGCAGAAGCACGTAGGCCGTGCCCGGCGCATAAGGGCTGGCGAAGTTGCCGACGATGGCATCAAAGCCGAATGCCGCCTTGATCGGTGCGGATTCAAACCAGCTGTCAAGCAAGTCGCCGGCGCTCTTCGTAAACAGGTCCAGCACGTCGCGGCGAGTCGCCATGTCGAGCTTCTTGAAGCGCCGCGCGGTCTTGACCGCACTGAGAAAATCGCCGATGCCGCCGCCGACGTTAGGCGGCGTTTCCAGCGCCAGCGCCCGCAGCACGTTGGCGACGCGCTCGAGCATCGCGTAGTAGTCCGGCAGCCGTTCAGCGTCGGCGCGGGAGAAGCGCACGACTTCTGCCTGCGTGGCCTCCAGCGAACCGCCGACTTTCAGGTGGCCGTTGTCGGGCAGCGGCAGGAAATTCGAAATCGGCCGCTCGACGATGCGCAGGCCATGTTCAGCAAGCCGCAGGTCGCGAATGACCTGCGGATTAAGCAGGCTCACCGTGTAGCTCGCCGTGGAATTGCGGAATCCGGGATGAAACTCCTCGGTGACCGCCGCACCGCCAACCACGGAACGGCGTTCGAGCACATGCACCTTGAGCCCCGCAGCCGCCAGGTAGCAGGCGCAGGTCAGGCCGTTGTGGCCTCCGCCAACGATCACTACATCGCGGGATGCTGTTGAGGGCATGGCGACCGGGACGTTACAGGATGAGGAATGGCAGAAATTGGCGCGCCCGAGACGATTCGAACGTCCGACCCCTGCCTTCGGAGGGCAGTACTCTATCCAGCTGAGCTACGGGCGCGTGACTGCGCGGATTCTAACATGCCGTCCTGCAAGAGGTTTTACCGGGGGGCGGCAATGCCGATATAATCCGCGCTTTGCCGCGCGCCCCTCAGGAAATTCAATGAGCGACCACCAGACTCCGGAACACTCTTCCCCAATCAAAACCCCGACCCAGCTGGTCATTGTCGTCGTGCTGTCATTCATCGTCCCGGTGCTGGTAATCGTGATGCTAACGCAGATCGTCACCAGCGGCAAAAAACCGGCTGCAGCAACCGCTGCAGCAGAAGAAGCGGTCGCCAAGCGCATCAAGCCCGCAGGTGAAGTGGTGGTCAAGGCCAGCGGCGCAGCCAGCGAAGAACGCAGCGGCAAAGTCGTCTATGAATCTGTTTGCATGGCGTGTCATTCCACCGGTGCGCTGAATGCACCAAAACTCGGCGACAAGGCGGCCTGGGGCAAGCTGATCGCCGAAGGTCAGGCCAGAATCACCGCCGACGGCCTGAAAGGTGTGCGGCAGATGCCTGCGCGTGGCGGTAATCCCGACCTCACCGACAATGAATTCGCTCGCGCCGTGGTCTATATGGCCAACGCCGCCGGCGCCAACTGGAAAGATCCGGCACCTTCTGCCCCTGCGGCCGCAGCCGCGCCCACCGCAGCTCCTGCCGCTGCGCCCGCCACTGGCGGCAGCTCAGCCAACGGCAGGGCGATCTACGCCACCAGCTGCGCCGTATGCCATGCCGCTGGTGTAGCCGGCGCACCCAAGGCGGGCGACAAGACGGCCTGGGCAGCGCGGATCAAAACCGGGAAGGACGCGCTTTATGCCAGCGTCATCAAGGGCAAGGGCGCCATGCCGCCGAAGGGCGGCACGTCATTGCCCGATGGCGATCTCAAGGCGGCTGTTGATCATCTGGTTGATCTCGCCAAGTAACGCGCGGGGACATCATCAGAAGGCGCAGCCGGGCTGCGCCTTTTTTGTTTTAATAATCTGTTAGCGGGTCTGTGCATGGCCACTTACGCTCTGGGTGACGTACAAGGCTGCTATGACGAAATGCAGCGTCTGCTGGATACGCTCGCTTTCGATCCTTCGTGCGACACACTGTGGCTGGTGGGGGATCTGGTCAATCGCGGACGGCAATCCCTTGAAGTGCTGCGATTCGTCAAATCACTGGGCGACCACGCCGTCACCGTGCTTGGCAATCACGACCTGCATCTGCTGGTGGTAGCGGCCGGTGTGCGCAAACCACATACTGGAGATACGCTAGACACAATACTCAACGCGCCCGACCGCGATGAGTTGCTGGACTGGCTGCGCCGGCAACGCCTGATGCATGCGGATTCAGGCTGTGCGATGGTGCATGCGGGGCTGCTGCCACAGTGGTCGGTGCAAAAAGCCATGGCCCTGGCCGGAGAAGTCGAACAGGCCCTGCGCGGCGAGGGTTATGCAGAATTCCTGCAACGCATGTACGGGAACACCCCGGCTTCATGGAGCGATCAGCTGCAGGGTCATGACCGGCTGCGCGTCATCGTCAACGCCATGACGCGCCTGCGGCTTTGCACGCCGGAGGGCATCATGGAGTTCAGCCACAAGACCGGACTCGACGGCGCGCCCTCGGGTTATCTGCCCTGGTTCGACGTGCCTGATCGGGCCAGTCGCGACACAGCGATCGTGTTCGGCCACTGGGCGGCGCTGGGGTTGAAGCTGCGCGCCGATCTGCTCGGACTCGATTCGGGCTGTGTCTGGGGGCGCCGCCTGACCGCGGTGCGGCTGAAGGACCGCAAGCTTTTCCAGTGCGACTGCAGTGCAGTCAAGGCGTCAGGCGACGAGCGATAGCATCCCGGGTGGACAGCGCCAGCGCGCGGCGATTCAGGGCGGCAACGGGGATCGGGTCAAGAAACCAGATATGGGCATGGATTGTCGTCTGAGAGACGACCGCCCTGACTGCCTGCCACAGCGTCTTGTCTCCGTCGAAAGCCGCTTCCGTGCATAACGACTTGTCCGCACGCTCGAAGCGCAGCGCAACAGGAAATACATCGGCACCTGCCAACAATGCCGACTGCAGCAGAGAACTGTGAAACGCCAGCAGATTGCTGCCATCCGTGGTCGTCCCCTCCGGAAATACCGCGCAGACGTCCCCTGAGAGCAACGCGTCCGAAACCTGCCGGGCAATGCGGGCCGTATCCCGGCGGCGTGCCCTTTCAATGAACAGCGTTCCGGCACGAGCGCTCATCCAGCCAATCAGCGGCCAGCGACGGATTTCGGACTTGGCAACGAAACGCGCCGGCAGCACCGCGTCGATGACAACGATATCCAACCACGACACGTGATTGGCCACCAGCATGGCCGACCGCTTATCCGAAGCCCGCGGCAGTTGCCCATGCACATGCAAACGTACGCCGCACACATGCAGCAACCGCTGTGACCAGCGTTTGACTTTGGTCTTGCGCTGACGCGGATTCAGAAACGGAAAAACACACCCAATGGTCAGCGCCCCTTGCAGCAGATGCAGCGTCAGCCCCGCGATGCGTGTAACGCGGCTGACCGATGATGTACATTGGCCGCCCATGGCGGCGATTATAGGGTCACCC
>JAYOED010000037.1:0-21490 GCA_038106575.1 Burkholderiales bacterium | reverse complement strand
ACTCAAGCGAGACCACGGTCATGGACGACGCAGGCAAGCTAATAT
Source organism: Burkholderiales bacterium (assembly GCA_038106575.1). GTDB lineage: Bacteria > Pseudomonadota > Gammaproteobacteria > Burkholderiales > SG8-41. Next base: position 21,445 of record JAYOED010000037.1, on the reverse strand, counting down.
TAAGACTGACGCTGGGCGTCCTGATGCTGTTCCACGGCATCGCCAAGCTGCGCTACGGCGTCAGCGGCATCGAGGATATGGTACAAAGTCACGGGCTGCCCGGTTTTCTGGCTTACGGCGTATTCGTCGGAGAAGTCATCGCGCCACTGCTGGTGATCTTCGGTTTTTATGCACGCATCGGCGGCCTGATCATGGCCATAAACATGGTCGTGGCTGTCGCCCTGGCCCATCCCTCTCAACTGTTAGACCTCGGTAAATCCGGAGGCTGGGCACTTGAACTTCAGGGTTTCTACCTGCTGACGGCAATCGTGCTGATACTGACCGGTCCGGGCAAATTCTCGATTAACCGCCACTAATTCTGCATGGGCTGAATTCTCGCTACCCTGATCACTGCCGCCCATTTGCTAATTCCAATTCGAACCTGGTTATGCAGCTCACCAGGAGTTGATGGCTTCACTTCGGCCCCCTGTGCAAGAAACCGCATACGCAACTTCTGCTCGGTCAGCATCGCCACAGTTTCCGCATTGATCTTGTTAATGACCGTCCCAGGCGTCTTCGCAGGGGCGAACAAGGCAAACCAGGCAACAGCCTCGTAATCCGCTATGCCTGCCTGCTCCATGGACGGAATATCAGGGGCGGCAACTGCACGCTTTTTGCTGGTGATGGCCAGGGCACGCACACGCTTCTGCCTGATGTTCGGCAAGGCAGTCGGTAGGCTGCCGAACATCACCGATATCTGGCCTCCTACTAGTTCGTAGAGTGCAGGTCCCCCGCCCTTGTAGGGTACATGCATCATGAACAGTCCGGCACGCTGACTGAACATCGCCGCCGCGAGATGGGCGGCGGTACCGATGCCCGAACTGCCATAATCCAGTTCGTGAGGACGTCGCTGCGCAAACTTCACCAGTTCCTTGACAGATCTTACTGGCAGCGAAGGATGCACGATCAGCACGCTAGGTACCGTAGCCACCATGACCACCGATGCAAAATCACTCAGCGTGTCATATGGCAAACGGGTCCACAGCGACGGATTGGTGAGATGCGAGGTATACGCCATCAGCAGCGTATAGCCGTCAGGCGCAGACCGGCTGACGATTTCCGTGCCGATCATGCCGCCGGCGCCGGGGCGATTGTCGACGACGACCTGATGATGCCACTTGTCGGCATAACCGGCTGCCAATGTGCGTGCAAACACATCCGTAGCGCCGCCTGCGCTGATCGGCACCACGATGCGCACGGTACGATTGGGATAACTCTGGGCGCCAAGATCAGCCGCCAGCAGAAATGCTGACGTTAGCAGCACGCTAAGAAATCCCGAGGTATTCATGAAGCTCCATTGTAAATGGCCAACGTAGAAGCCTACGCTAAAATTAACCATCAATCCTTATATCCACCGCCATGAATTCAGCCCGATTGTTTGACGACGAACTCCACGAGGCTATGCAACAACTGTGCGACGAAGTCATAGAAGCCATCCAGCTAGCCAAAGCAAGCCCTGATCTTGATGACCTTTCAGCTACATTGGCAGTAGCGCTGCTGAAAATTGGAATGACCTCCGGACTCGTCGAACAGCGTTACCCGGGATTCGTCAAGGACATAGAAGAAAAGCGCCAGCGGGTCATTGCCGCACTGACACAAAAACACTGATGTCAACGGTAAAGTCTTTATAAATCTATAACTTAATTTGACGTTCCCTCTGGCGAAAGGCCCGCGGCTTCCCGCACCCCAAAAAAACTGTGATCACAGAAGCCGGGCTTGCGATACGCCTGCAGTTCTTCGAATACCGAATCGGGATCGACGATCACTCGCGCATCGAAGAGCCGCGCATTGACTGCGCTGTAGTTGATGCTGGCATCCGTAACCGTATCACGTTCAAGACAGGCCTATACGGTAGTGACAATATACATATCGACATTGCTTTTAGTGCGGTATAGATACTTGCGCCCCAACAACAATTGCGTATCAAGCGCTCCGGTACGACGGGTCTCGAGGGATAGTACGCCGCCACCGCGCTGCCGCTGGAAATGTGTTAAGGAGTCGGAGCAGCCTTCGACCTGCAGTAACTGACCAGCACTCGGGTCCACATCACACTACCGGTAAACGCACAATGAATATATGGACTGAGGGGCAGCGGTTCGATTTGCTCGATACCTGGCTGTTTAGCCATACTAGGCGCGGACAACAGCAATCCCAGCCACAGCGCCGCGAAATATCATTGAATCGAGTACAAGAGAGGACGCATAGGTGAACTGGTGTGCGTTACCGTGGCAAGCCGATCCATCACCTTGACAGCATTACTGCGTAAACTTAGCCTCAGCCCATTAGCTTTGGAACTACAATGCCCGCACAAACCGCCGTCGAAAAAGTACTCGCACTTAAAAGCGGAAAATCCGTCGTACGCCCGGGTGACATTGTCTACCCGGATCCCGATTTTGTGATGATTCACGACGGCGTTGTAATGGGTGCCAAACGCGAACTGGATGCGCTGGGTATCCACCGCCTCGCCGCACCCGACAAGGTATTGATGGTCACCGACCACGACGTGATTTACGGCAGCGCGCGCGCCGCCGAACGCGGCGCCTTCAACCGTGATGCCGCAAAAGCGTGGGGCGTTAAAAATTTCTTCGACGTCGGCCGCGGTGGCCACGGCCACATCTTTCCGATGGAAACCGGCCTGCTGCTGCCGGGTATGTTCTATTTCGACAATGACCGCCACGCCACCAACGCCGGCGCCATTGGCGCCTTCGGCTTCCGCATGGGTACCGAAATTTCCCGTGCGCTTGCTACCGGCACCAATTGGGTCGTGGTGCCGAAGTCGCTCAAACTGGCGATCCGGGGCAAGCTACAGCCCGGTGTTCATGCCCGCGACCTCGGCTTTCATATCGCTGCGCTAATCGAATCAGGTGCACTCACCGAAGATCTCGATTACCGGGTACTCGAATACGCGGGCGACCTTGATCAGTTCAATCTCGCCGCGCGCACGGCGCTGTGCTCAAGTCCGACAGAAATGCGAGCCTACGGCGTGTTCGTGCCGCCGTCGGAGGCCATCCTTTCCCATGCCCATGCTCATGCCAAAAAACCGTTCACACCCGTGTATGCAGACGCAGACGCACAGTACGAGGCAAACTGTGAAATCGACGTCAGTGGACTCGAACCGCAGATCGCCGCCCCGGGTGGCGTGCACAACGCAGTCAACCTGTCTAATGTTGCCGGCACTCGGGTGACCCACGCCTTCATTGGTTCATGCGGTTCAGGCATGTGGGAGGACATGATGGATGCCTGCACCATTCTCAAGGGCAAACGCATCGCATCGCACACGCGGCTGTTCATTGCGCCGGGATCGGAAACCACGCTAAAACGGCTGGGCCGCGAAGGCCTGCTGCAGATTTTCATAGAAGCCGGTGCGGTGATGCTGCCGCCGGGTTGCGGCCCCTGCAACGACGCGGTCATCGGTCCGGTGCATTCTGGCGAAGTCTCGATATCCACCGCAGCCAACAATAATACTGGGCGCTTCGGTGCACGCGATGCCCGCCTCTATCTCGGTAGCCCTGCCACTGTCGCCGCCTCGGCCGTTGTCGGGGTCATCACCGATCCACGGCATCTGCAATGAGCGACGGGTTCCAGTGGCAGCTCACCGGCCGTTGTTACAAACTCGGCCACAACGTGCCCCACCCCGGCGGGGTAGTACCTAACCGCATCATCGTCGGCCGTCATTTCGAGGCCAAGGACATCATCCCGCACCTGTTCGAGGAGACCGATCCCGGCTTTCATGAACGCTGCAAACCCGGCGATATCATCGTCACTGGCAAAAACTTTGGTATGGGACCGAAGATGAACGGTTACATCGCGATGCAGGCGCTGGGACTGGGGATGGTCTGCGAATCCATGCCCTTCCTTGCATGGCGCGCCGCCATCGGCTGCGGACTCAGGGTGATGACCGACTGTGTCAATGTCACCGGGCTGTGCGAGACCGGGGACGAACTCGAGGTCGATTTCCGCAATGGCTTCTTCATTAATCACACTCGTGACATCCGCCGCGAATATCCACCGATTCCTGACTCACTGCTGGAACTGGTAGAGCTCGGCGGCAATACCGGCTGGCTGAAGCAGTGGCACGCCAATCGGTCCGGCGCTGGACTGAAACCTACAGCCAGCGCGTCGACCACCGCTTCCACGCGATCATCGACAAAGCCAGCAGCAAAGCTGGCGGGGTTGCCGCATACATGCGCATGGATCCCACCAACGGAAGCATCGAAGTCGGCGGCATCAAGTACACCCCGCTGATTGCAAGATGGCCTGCCGCCACTGAAGCAATGTACCTGATGATGAAGCGCGCGTTCGATCTCGGTTACCGCCGCTACGAATGGAAATGCGATGCTTTGAACGCAGCCTCGCGCTAAGCAGCACTACGGCTGGGGTTTTCCTACGAGGGTATGTTCCGCCAGGCCATCGTCTACAAGAACCGCAACCGCGACACCGCATGGTTCTCGATACACGACAGCGAATGTCCGGCACTGCGGGTGGTCCTTGAACAATGGCTGGCTGAGGAGAATTTTGATAAGGAAGGCCGGCAGACAGCCTCGCCGCACTTACAGCGCCCCTGCTCAGGTCAAGGCACCAAGAGGCGGATTAACCCGTCTCGGCTTTTTTTCGGGACTGGCTGCGCGCCCGCGCTTCGCGAATGATGCGCCTCAGTGCATCCACATACTCGACACCGGCAAAGCACAGATTGTTGCCCATCGCATGCGGATGCAGGTCGGGATTGGCATTGGCCTCGAGGAATACCAACCGTCCATCCGGAGTCAGCCGGTAATCAACGCGGCCGTAATCGCGCAGTTTCAGCGCGTGAAAAATCGCACTGCTGGCGCTCTCCACGTCGCGTACCAGGTTGCGTGACAATTTCGCAATGCGCCAGCGTACCCGCCAGCGGTTGCGGTAGGCGCCGTCGTTCTTGAGTTTGAACGAAGCAAACTGAGGGGCGCCACGCCCGCGCCGCCCGATCACCAGCTCGACGCCGGGCATAACTTCGGGCGCATTGCCGAGCATGGCCACATACAGGTCACGACCCTCGATGAATTCCTCGCAAATCAGGGGCTCGCGGATGCGTCGCCGCAGCACGCGGACGCGCCGCACCAGTTCGCGTTCATTTTTGACCAGAGAATTCACCCTTACCTCGTCGGAACCATCGCCGAACTGCGGTTTCACGATCAGCGGATAAGGAACGCGCGGATTACGGATTGGACCGCGCGCGGGAATCACGAAATAACGCGGCACAGCAACGCCGAGATCGGCGACGATGTGCTTGGACAGCGCCTTGTCACGCGCCAGCCGCAACCCGACGGGACCGCTCCCGGTATAGGGAATCCGAAGCATATCCAACAGACCAGCGATCGCTGCATCTTGGCTGCGATCCAAATCGATACATTCCGTGAGATTGAATACCAACGCAGGCTTCAATGACCTCAGCTCGGCGATGGTCGGTGACACCCTGGCGTCGAACGGCACCACGGTCACTTTCAGTCGCAGCGCACGCATCGTTTCCAGTACATAGGCCTCGACACTGCTGCGTTCTACAACGAAAAGGCCGTTGCTTTTGCGTTCTCCAGCCTCGGTGTCAACCAGCAGTGCAATATCGTATACCGAAATCTGGATTTCTCTTTTTTTATTCGGCTTCGGCACGCCCTGATTTTAACAGTGCAGTGCAATCAAATGCGCTGCCCTGCCCGGAACAGCCCACGCGGCACCCGATGCAGGCGCTCGAATCCGTCGCGGGTGACGCGAATCAATTCGCCGACCTGCACGCCGGCGCGCTTCGACTCATCAGCTTCTGTAGTGACGACATTAGGCTGCACGACCACGGTCATGTTTTCTTCCAACGTCATTTCTGGAAGCGAGCCCGCCATGCGGCTTCTGCTACCAATAATTGGCTGGAAATATCCGCCACCAAAACCGTGCATCAGGTCGTCGCAAACGGTAAACCCCTTCCCCTCAACCAAACCGGTGGCATCCAAAACTTCTTGCATCGTCGCACCGTGCCGCACGACACCGGTCACCGCATCGAAAGCGGCTTCAGCTGTCGCATGCAGGTCACGATAAAGCGGCGTCGGCTCGGCATCAACAGCAAACGTGCGCAGCACCTGCCCCGGATAATCCCACCAGAACGCCGACAGTTCGCAGAACACCACATCTCTTGCCCTAACCTTGCGCGGAGAATGGTGCTGCGGCGGCACAAAAATATGCGGGCTGTCCATCGCGGTCACCCCAATGTAATGAATCATCGTGGTACCGCCATGCCGGATGTACGCGCCCTCAACCAGCGCACCTAGTTCGCGCTCAGTCAATCCGGGGCGGCACCCCGCCACCAGCGCACTCAATCCAGCGTCGGACAGCGCCGCTCCAATGCGCAGCCAGTCGATCTCCTCTTCCGACTTGATCATACGTAACCGCACGTATTCAGAATCGAGGTCAACGACGTCGAATTTAGCTTCCAGTTGCCTTACCTTTGACGCCACCAGCGGTCCTATCATGCCGACACGCTTCGCTCCCCGACGTTCTAGTTCATCGATGGTCTTGACGATGCCCTGATGCCCTCCCCAGCGCACATCGACATCACGGGCAAGCTTGCGTCCCAGCGGAAAATGGTTGTACCACTCCATGTGCATTACCATCTGCTCACCGGGCCTGAAAACGACATAAGCCTCGACGGTGCCAGGCCAGCCAGTCACCCACTGCGTCGCGTTGCCGGTGCGATGATCTGTCACTACGAGCAGGTAGTCGCAGCCGTGCTTCTCCATGACCCTGCCCAGCGCCCGGTGACGGCGCGCGTATTCGATATCGGAAAACCGTGGATACTCCTGCCTCATCACCAAAAGTAGCCGTGGATCCAAATTCAACTCGTTAACCTCTTCGCTCACAGACCCATGCCTTTCAATTGCGACTCGTTGTAGCGCGTCCCCGCCCCGGACCCCGGCTTGAACAAATCAGATAATTTAGAAAGCGTATCACTGGGTAATTCTAGCTCAGCAGCAGCAACGTTGAGATCTACATTAGCTACCCGGTTAGTCCCAGGAATCGGTACGATAAAATCACCCTGGGCCAGCACCCAGGCCAGTGCGGTCTGCGCTGGAGTCGCACCGATCGATGCAGCGACGGATTCCAATCCCGCCACCAGCTTCATGTTGTGTTCGAGGTTCTTGTCCTGAAACCGCGGATGCCGGTGTCGCCGGTCGCCCTCGGGAATGTCATCGACAGTACGGATCTTTCCGGTCAGCAGACCTCGCCCCAGAGGCGCATAACCGATGAAACCAATACCCAGATCGCTACAGGCAGATAATATTCCGTCTTCTACGTCACGCGCCCACAACGAATATTCCGTCTGTAGTACGGTCACGGGATGTTCGGCATGGGCACGCCGCAGTGTATTGACGCCGGTCTCGCACACGCCGACATGCCGGATCTTGCCCGCACGCACCAGATCACCCATCGCACCGATGGTTTCCTCGATGGGCACTGTCTGGTCCACCCGGTGCATGTAATAGATATCGATGACATCAGTGCCTAACCGCTTAAGGCTGATATCACAGCACTGTCTAAGATAATCAGGCCGTCCGTTAGCACCCTTTTTTCCGTCTGAAAGGGTGACATTGCCAAATTTCGATGTGACCAGAACATCACGGCGTTGTTTGCCGAGGGCACGACCAAGTAGCACCTCGTGCCGACCGTCCCAGTAATCGTCACCGCTGTCGAAATGATTGATACCCAGTTCTAGCCCCCGCGCAATGGACGCATTGAAATCCGTCTCCAACGGCGTGTCGTATTGCACGGGCGTAGCGCCCCGCCCCATGCCGATGGCAGAAACCTCGGGGCCCTCGCGCCCCAAACGCCGGAATTTCATCTTCGCCTTTCAGTGCAGTCAGCGACCAGCAAAATGAAAACGGGCGGCGCAAATTGCGCCGCCCGAACAACAAAAACAAAAAACGGGTTTATCGCGGCTTGATACCTGCAGCCTTGACGATAGCTTTCGCGTCCTTGATTTCGTCGAGAACGAACTTCGCAAATTGCGTGGGATTCATGTCCATTGTGTCATTTCCCAGCGCGACCAGCCTGCCCTTGACGCCTGGATCATTCGCTGCGGCTTTGACCGCTGCCGCGACCTTATTGATGATCGGTTGCGGCACACCCTTTGGCGCCCAGACGCCGAACCACAGCGAAAAGTTGAACTTGGGTACGCCCGATTCCGCCACGGTCGGAACATCCGGCAACGCTGCGGACCGCTTAATGGTGCTGACCGCCAGCGGACGCAGCCGTTTGCCCTGAATGTGTCCCATCCCGGCCGAAATCGGCGCGAAGTAGAAATCCACCCGGTTGCCGACGATGTCAGCCAGCACCTCGCCCGAGCCTTTGTACGGGATGTGGTTCATGTTGACCTTGGTCGCAAGCTTGAACTTCTCGAGGTTCATGTGCGTTCCGCTGCCGACTCCGGCGGATGCGAAATTGATCGAACCGGGCTTGGCTTTGGCCGCATTGATCAGATCCTTCACCGACTTGTAAGGAGAAGCATTAGGGGTCACTAGCACATTGGGCTGCATCGCCAGGGGGCCGATATCGACAAAATCACTCGTCTTGTAGGGAAGTCTGGCGTACAGTAAATGATTGGAGGCATAGCCCGAGGAATGCATCAACAGGGTATAGCCATCTGGCGTGGCGCGAGCCGCAACGCCTGCAGCTAGTGTGCCGCCGGCGCCGCCGCGGTTGTCGGCAAGCACGGTCTGCCCCCACAGTTCAGTCCATTTGTTTGTGTACAGGCGACCGACGATGTCGGTGGAACTGCCCGGCGGGAACGCGATCATGAAACGTACCGGTTTGGCGGGATAATCCGCAGCCATCGCTACAGCTGGTGCTAACAGCGCCACCAGCAGACCCAGTGCAATTTTTTTTGTGGGTTTCATTGAATCTCCTCAGCTATATTAAAGTCCATCGCCGATGTCGACATTCTCGGGTTCGAGTTCTATCCCTGAAGCCCGAGCCTGCAACAGTAGCAACGTCGAAAAATCTTGATTAGTGTAACCGTTCCCGATCAAAGTTTGAACCAGATCGCGGGTAATCGCCGTGGTCGGCATCGGCACCCCGTAAGTGCGCCCAGCGGCCAGCCCCAGGTCTATATCCTTACGCAGCAGCTCAGGGGTAAAAGTGACGTGAAAATCAAGGTTTGCGAGAGCCGGGGTCTTGTAGGCGGTGAACATCGAACCCATCACGCTCTTGTTCAGGAAATCGAGGAAGGCGTGACGTTTCATGCCGGCCTTTTCGGCCAGAAGGGTGATCTCGCACAGGTTCTGGATCACCACGCCGAGCATCACGTTGTGGCAGATCTTAGCGATGCGCGACAGCTCGCCGTCGCCGACATAGGAGACTCCGCGGCCGATGGCCGAAAGGTACGGCGTCACCGCGTCAAAGGCATCTTGTGGCCCCGAGGCCACCACGGTCAGCTTGCCGGCCTTGATCACCTTAGCATTGCCCGATACCGGGGCCGCTAGCAACTGGATCTTCTTGTCCGCCAGCTTTGCGCGGATTTCAGCGGATTCTTCCAGCGAGATCGAAGTGCTGTCGACGATGATTTTCGGAGCACTGCCGCCGGACAGCATGCCGCTCGCGCCGAACAATACTTCCTTGACGTCCTTTCCGGTGGATACCATCGTGAACACAATGTCGCAGCCCGCGAGATCAGTCAGCTTGTCGGCGATTTTCGCCCCTGATTTTGCCAGCGGTTCTGCCTTCGAACGAGTGCGATTCCAAACGGTAATGTCGCAACCCGCCTTAGCCAGCCGTTCCGCCATTGCGTAACCCATTCGGCCGATGCCGATCCAGCCGAGCTTGTGCTGCATGTTTGCCATTGCTTTTCCTTAATTGATCCTGTTACAAAAAAATCCACTCTACGCCGAAAGCGCCTGCTCCCAGTTGCGCGTTTCGATCGCGTTCTTCACCTCGGCCAGAAACGCCGCGGAATACGATCCATCGACCGCTCGATGGTCGAAACTCTGCGCCAATACTCCGACCGGCCGAATCGCGATCGCATCGCCGTCGGGTCCTTCGATCACCACCGGCTTCTTGCGGATGCCGTCTGCGGAAAGGATCGCCACCTGCGGCTGGTTGATGATCGGCGCGGTGATCACGGTGCCGAAAGCTCCGTTGTTGGTAATGGTATAGGTGCCCTCGGTCATCTCGTCCGGACGCAGCTTGCCGCTGCGCGCGCGAGTCGCGAGGTCATTGATTTCTCGGATGATCTGGGGCAACGACTTGGACGGCACGTCCTTGATCACCGGTACCAGCAGACCGTCGAAATTGAGATCGACCGCGATGCCGATGTTGATCCTGCGATGCAGCGCAAGTCCGTCACCGGCAAGGCTCGCATTGAGCTTCGGAAACTTGCCGAGTGCGATCGATACCGCGCGCACGATGAACGGCAGGTAGGTCAGCGAATATCCCTCACGACGCCTCCATTCGGCGCCGTGCAGCCGGCGCGCAGATTCAACCTTATGAAAATCGGCCTCGACCACCTGTAGCACGTGCGGCGACGCATGCCAGGATTTGGCCATGTTCTCGGCAACGCGCTTGCGCACGCTGTTGAAAGCGACCGTCTGCCCCGCAGTAACTGGTATTGGCGCAGGCATCGTGGGACGCGATGACACGGCCGCGTGCGAAGCACCGCGGCGGGCGATGAATTCAATGACATCCTCTCGGGTGATGCGGCTGTCACGCCCTGTGCCGACAATGTCTGCCGGATTGAGCGCGTGCTCGGCAATCAGTCGCCGCACCACCGGTGACAGCCGGTCAGCGACATTCACCCGGGGTGTTGCGGAATGCAGACGCTGAGCGGGCTGCGCGACACCAGCCTGAGCAAACGCGGCCGCAGGCTTCGCTGCAGGAACGGCAGCGGCCTTTGCGTCACCAGCCTCGCGAATCACCGCCAGCCGGGCGCCTACTTTTGCGGTAACGCCTTCTCCGACGACGATTTCTGCGAGGACCCCTGCCACCGGCGAAGGAATCTCGGTGCTGACCTTGTCAGTCTCCACATCGAACAGCGTCTCGTCGGCTTTGATGGCGTCACCGACTTTTTTGTACCACCTGGTGACGGTGCCCTCGGCCACGGTTTCGCCGAGCTGCGGCATGATGATGTCCATCTTCTGTTAAACCCCGGTTGCTCGAACGATCATTGTGATTTTCCCGCCTCGTATACAACCTTGCCGTCCACCAGCGTCATCACCGGCCGGATATCCCTGATCTGGTCTTCCGGCACCGTCAGGTAGTCGCGATCAAGAACAACGAGGTCTGCACGCTTGCCGGTCTCGATCGAACCCAGGCTATTTTCGGAGAACATCAGCCAGGCATTGGAGCGGGTATGCGCAATCAGCGCCTCTTCGCGCGTTAGCGTCTGCGCGTTGACCTTGGTGCCGTCCAGCATTTTTCCACTGACCGCCCACCATAGCGATACAAACGGGCTGTAAGGCGCAACAATTGTCGTATCGGAGCCCAGCCCCATGGGAATTCCGCTGTCGTACAGCTTGCGCAGCGGCGGCATGTCACGACTGACGTCGCCCCAGCGCTTGGCAATCATCTGCCCCTGAATCGACGGACGACTGTGCACCGCGACACCGAGCCCGAGCTTGCGTATTCTCGCCAGCGTCACGTCGCTGACACCATCGACATGCGCGAGCGTCCAACGCAGTGGAGCAATTGGGGTTTTCCTATCAACCGACTCGATGCGGTCGAGAAATGCGCCGATAGTGCTTTCGTGTGTCATGTGCTGGTGTACCTGCAAACCGCGTACGGCAGCGGCTGCAGCAATCCGCTCCCATTGCGCAAATGCCCCGGCATCCGGCTTGAATGGACGATAAGTATTGTCTGTCGTGGGTCCGAAAATATTCTCCCCGACTCCGAGCATCCTGAAATACGCGCTGCCCGAGCGCGGTGTCAGCGTCGCAATCTTAGAAAGCACACCATCCACGTCTTCAGGTTTTTTTGCGGACATGAAACGCATGTGGTAGAAGCGCAGCGTCAGCGTCCCGGCGCGGTCCGCCTCAGCAATCGGCTCGTAATGCTGCTGCGTGAATCCGTTGCCACCCACATCGATGACCGACGTCAATCCAGCCTGGTTGAAGTCTCGCATCAGTGCGCGGAGGCCGGCGCGCCAGTCAGCGGGCTGCGCAGACGGAATTGCAGCACGCACCTTGCGCAGATCAAGCGGCGGCAGCACGCGCGAACGTTTTGAATCTTCCCCGTCGAGTCCCGCCGCCTTGAGCGCGAGAGTGTTGGCGTAGCCGCGCGCAAACAATACCTGCGCAAGGACAGGGTTGTCGGGCGCCGCCGTATCGAGTTCCTCCCGAGTGAACCCGCCTTTCCGGTCGGTGAACTGGTCTTCGGTCCAGCCGCCCAGCACCAGCACCCACTCGCCGGGCTTCAGCACCTTTGCCTTGGCCGCAATGATTTCAAGGGCGTGCTTCCGGGATGTAACACCGTCGATCCGCGCTTCGCGCACCCAGTGCTCCGCCGCACGTATGGCGTGCGTGTGATTATCGATCAACCCCGGAATCACCGTGCGACCAACGAGATCCACCACCCGGGTCGACTGGCCAGCCATGCGGCGGATCGATTCGCTGCTGCCCGTCGCAACGATCTGCCCCTTCCTGATCGCAACTGCCTGCGCAACCGAGAAAGATTTGTCTACTGTCAACACCTTGCCGTTCACCATGAGCATGTCAGGCGCATCACCACCGCCCGGATCAGCACAGGCCGACAGCACAGCAATTGCAGCAAGAACTAATGTCCGCAATATCACACGCATCTTCTCTCTCCCCTGTTTCGTTAATATGTTTAATCGATTTTTTCGCTGATCTCGCGCACGATGCGCTCAACCGATGGAATGGTGTTGTCCTCCAGCTGGTCGGCCGAAGGCAGCGGAATGTGCGGAGTGGTAATGCGAATGATCGGCCCGTCGAGTTCCCAGAAGCATTCCTCAGCGATGATTGATGCGATTTCCGCACCCCATCCGCACAGTCGGGGGTTTTCCTCGATGGTTATTAGCTGACCGGTCGCCGCGACCTCGGCGAGGATTGTCACCGTATCAAGCGGCACCAGCGAACGTACGTCGACCACCGTGCAGGAAATGCCGTGTTCCTTTTCGAGGATTTCCGCCGCCGCCATCGCGCGGTGCACCATCAGCGCCAGCGCAACTATGGTGCAATCCTTGCCACGGCGCAGCACCCGTGCCTTGCCCAGCTCGTCGACCAGTTCGCCGTCGGGCACTTCACCCCTTAACGGATACAGCGACTTCTGCTCGAATACAATCACCGGATCTTCGTCGCGCACCGCGGCAGCAATCAGACCCTTGACGTCGGCGGGAAATGCCGGGGCCACGACCTTGATGCCCGGGATCATCATCGCCCAGTTCTCCACCGACTGCGAATGCTGCGCACCGAAACGCGAGCCAGCACCGTTTGCAGTACGAATTACCAGCGGCACCTGAACCTGTCCGTTGGTCATGTAGCGCGATTTTGCGATTTCGTTGGCGACAATATCCCAGCAAACCGCGAGGAAGTCGGAAAACATGATTTCGGCAATGGGCCGCAGTCCGGTCATCGCGGCACCCATGGCTGCGCCGAGTATGGCCTGCTCCGATATCGGGGTGTCACGCACGCGCTTTGGTCCGAATTTGTCGAGCAGGCCGACGGTGGCCTTAAACACGCCTCCGGCATGAGCCACGTCCTCGCCGAGGAACACCACGCGCTCGTCGCGCTCCATTTCCTGGGCGATGCCCGCGGCGACGGCGTCGCGGTAGGTCAGTTCCGCCATGACGCACCTCCGTCAGCCCACACGTGCTGGTAAATGCCGTCGAGCGACGGCGGCGCTGAGGCCTTGGCTGTTTCCGGTGCTGGATTCACCTGTTGCGTCACGTCGTCCTCGATGTCTGTCAGAGTCGCCTCGACGATGCCGAGTTCCAGGAGTCGTTCACGGTAAATCTTGATCGGGTCCCGCTCGAGCCACGTCTCCAGTTCACCTTCAGGGCGGTATTTCGCCGGATCAGCGCGCGAGTGACCGGAATGACGGTAGGTCATGCACTCGATCAGCGCCGGTCCGTCGCCCTTGCGTGCACGGGCGATGTATTTGCTTGCCGTGCGGTACACCACGTCGGCATCGTTGCCGTCAACGACCACTTTTTCGAGGTTGTACGCTGCAGCACGGTCTGCTGCTGGATGCTCGACCGCAGTCACCGCGCTGATCGGCGTGTATTCCATGTAGAGGTTATTCTCACAGACGAAGATCACCGGTAGCTTCCACACGACCGCGAAATTCAGTGCTTCGTGGAAGGCGCCAATGTTGGTGGTACCGTCACCGAAGAAACACACCGACACCTGTTCAGTGCCGCGATACTGTGCACTCCAGGCTGCACCGGCTGCCACCGGTAGATGCGCGCCGATGATCGCGTATGAACCCATCGCGCCCTTGCTGACGTCGGTCAGGTGCATCGAACCGCCCTTGCCACCGAGCAGCCCACACTCACGGCCCATCAGTTCACCGAGCACGCCGGACATCGACGCGCCGCGTGCCAGCGTATGGGCATGGCCGCGGTAGGTGCAGAAGGTCCAGTCATCAGGACGCATCGCCAATCCGAAAGCGGCGGCAATCGCCTCCTGCCCCAGCGACAGGTGGCTGGTCCCCTTGATCAGGTTCTGCAGGAACAGGTCATAGGCGCGCTTCTCACACAGCCGCAGTTCCAGCTGCAGCCGGAACAGGCTCAAGCGGATGTCGCGGCCGATGTCGTCATCGGCAGCAACTGTTTTTTTTGGTTTCGCTTTGGCTTTCACTTTTGTATCCACGTCAATACTTGTTAGCAATCGGCAGCTCCTGCGCCGGAAACAGGGTGATGATCTTCGCCCCTGAGGGCGTGAGAACAACTTCTTCCTCGATGCGCGCCGCCGACACGCCATCCTTGGCCGGACAGAAGGTCTCGACCGCGAACACCATACCGGCCTTCAGCTCGTACGGGTCCTTAAAGGAATTGAGCCGCGAGATCAGCGGCCGCTCGTGCAGCCCGAGTCCTAGGCCGTGGCAGAAATTGAGACCGAAGGCCGCCATCTCGGTTTCGAAGCCGATCTCGGTCGACTTCGGGAACATCTTCGCGACTTCCTCGGTCGACACGCCCGGTTTCAGCATCGCAATCGCTCCGTCCATCCATTTTCGCGCCTTCTTGTAGGCGTCGTGCTGCACCGGCGTCGCGCTGCCCACGGTAAAGGTGCGGTAGTAGCAGGTCTTGTAGCCCATGTACGACTGGATCAGGTCGAAATAGGCCTGATCGCCAGGACGGATGAGCCGATCAGTGAAATTGTGCGGATGCGGGCTGCAGCGCTCGCCAGCAATCGCATTGACTGCTTCGACGCAGTCAGAACCCATTTCATAGAAGCGCTTGGTCGCCATCGCGACGATTTCGCTTTCGCGCACGCCCGGCTTCAGCGCTTCAAAGATGTCCTGGTAAACGCCATCGCCCATCGATGCCGCCATATTGAGCAGCATGATCTCGTCGTGGCTCTTGATCTCGCGCGCATCGAGCATCACCTGCTGTCCGTCCATGACCTTCAGACCCAGTTTTTGCAGCGCGAACAGGAATGGTGGCTCGACGACATCGATGCCGATCGGCATGTCGGCGACACCCTCCTGTTTCAGGATGTCATAAATCTCTTTCGCTGCAGCCTCGAACAGGCCTACCTTGGGGGATATCGCTCCGCGCAGTCCCGCAAGTCCCGGAATGCAGTGATTCGTCGGCAGCCACGGTGCATAGAGCTTGTGGTGGCGCACCGCCGAACCGAAATCCCACACCCAAGGTTCACCGTTGCCGGTCAGCAGGCACCAGCGAGTCAGCTTGTCGCGCGCCCACTCGCCGATCACCGTGCTGGAGATGTAGCGCATGTTGATCTGGTCGAACACCAGCAGCGCGCCGAGCTTCGATTTATTCAGTGCGTTGCGCGTACGCGCGAGGCGGTATTCATGAAGACGGCGGAAATCGACGCGCTCCTCGAAATCCACCTGCATGCGACCCGGCGCCTGCAGCGGACGATCCCAGCGATGATTCGGATTCGCCGGATCGTAGAGTCCGTCGGGCGCGCTCGAGATGCGCTTTTTAGGATCGATCGCCGAGGCCTTGATGTGTTTCGGCTCAATACGCCGGGCTTTCTTTGCCATTACGTTTTCTCCAATTACATCAATTACTTAAAACTAGTCTGCACGAATGCTTGAAGCCCTGATGATCGGCGTCCATTTTTGCAACTCGCTGCGCACCCAGCGATCAAGCTCTTCCGGCGTCGAAGGCGTTGCGATCGCGCCGCGCTTTAGCAATGCATCCTTTACTTCCTGTGCGACCAGTATGCCGGTGATCTCCTTATTCAGCTTGGCCACTATCGGCCTCGGCGTCTTTGCTGTGGTGAACAGACCAAACCACAACTCGGCCTCCATGCCCGAGAGCCCAGCCTCGGTGGCGCTCGGAATATCGGGCACCGCGATGAAGCGCTCCTTGCTCGACACCGCCAGCGCACGCAACTTGCCGGATTTCAACTGCACATGGGCCGTGATCGGAGACAGAAACGAAATCTGCGTCTCACCGGACAATACCGCAGTCAGTGCGAAACCCGCACTCTTGTAGGGTACATGCTGCACGTTCACCTTCGCCACCTGCTTGAACAGTTCTCCGGTCAGATGGCTGATCGTGCCGTTACCAGCTGAGGCGTAGGTCAGGTTGCCTTTCTTCGCCAGCGCCACCAGTTCCTGCGCGTTCTTTGCCTGAACCGAGGGGTGCGCCACTAGCACCGTCACCAGCGAGGCTGTCTTGGTGATCGGCGCAAAATCCTTCAACGGATCGTAGGGCAGGTTCTTGTAAAGTGACACTGCGCTGACCATCGGGCCAGCATGACCCATGATCAGCGAGTAGCCATCAGGCGCCGCCTTCGCCACCACGTCAGCCGACAACGTACCGCCGGCACCGGCGCGATTATCAATGATCACTGGCTGCCCCCATTTTACGGACAGCTTGGCGCCGATGTAGCGCGACAGGTAATCCGCCGTACTGCCCGCGCCCTGCCCCATGATGCGCATCGGCTTTGACGGAAACTGGCTCGCCGTCTCCGCCGCGATTACGGGCGACGCGATCAGGGCCGTGCCGCAGAGCATGCCTTTCAGATACCCGGTCAGTCTGTTCATGAACTCCTCCCTGGAGTTGTTTGTTGGATTGTCACGCTGAAACCGCATTTTTTATGTACTTATGGGTTTATGCATCTGCGCGCTGCTGGTACGACAGGTCCATGTATTTCTCAGGACTACCTTTGGGCGTGCTCAATCCTTCAGCTTCCCAGTAGACGTCGATGACCTGAAGCAATCCGGCGGCGTCGATGGCAGGCAAAGGCTTGCGCGCAAACGCATCAAATGCACGACTGGCTAGATCCGCTGATATGTTAAGCCGATCCGGTAACAGCGTAATGGCTTCGGTCTTGTGCGCCGGATCCAGCAACCAGCGGCAGGCCCCGCGAAATGCGCGAATGAAAGCGATCAGTCGATCAGAATTCTGCGCGGCCCAGGAACGGCGCGTGGCAGCAATCGAACCGGGATAGGAGGGAAAGAATTCCTGGGTCGTGCCCAGAGAACCGAGTCCCGCAGCGAACAAATTGCGGTCGAACGGCGGATTGAGCCAGCTCGCCGCTGCCTTGCCCGATTTCATCGCGTCGAAACGTTCCTGCGAACCGCCGAACTCGACGAACCGGTAGGCACCGGTCAGGCCTTTTTCAGTGAGCAATTTGCGCAGCACCAGCGCGTAGCCGCTGTTGGTGCCGTCGACGGCGATGTCGCACCCCCTCAGATCAGCGAAGGTCTTTATGCCGGAAGCGACCACCAGCGACAGCTCCGGCGCATGGCCCTGTGCCATGACGATGCACAGATCGCTGCCGGTCTCCACCGCACGCACCACGTGGTCGGACTGCTGGAACCCGACGTCATAGCTGCCGCTGCGCAATTGTTCGAGTTGATGCGTCGATGAACCGGTCAACGTAACGTCAACCGCCACACCTTCCGCCTCGAACAGTTTGCGGCCCTGCGCGACATACAGCGGCCACGCATTGACGCCTTCGGAAATGATCGCCAGCCGGACTGGCGGCTTGGTATCCGCTGCGGACATGACCCCTCGCTTCTTGAGTTCGTTTGTGGATTATCGCGGAACTGCCGCCGGTGACACGTCCGATGGACAACCTAAACGGCAGCACAAATGCTAGCGGCGACTCAACCAATAGTCAATGTTTTGGCCAAATTGGTTGGATTAATGGAAAAGGCCCACACCCATGATTTCCGCAGTGCACAAGGGATACATAGCACACGGCCGGATCACTTCCTGGCTTGAAACTGGTTACATTAACAGGCTTGGAATCAACCAATTGACCAAATTGGTGCAAGCATGCACAATCCTCAGCTACCGTCCTGATTGCAGCCATGACCACTATCCGCCGCCACTCATCACCCACCCTCCAGCGCAACGGCAAACGCGACGGCGGACACGAAATTCGCGCCTATCTGCTCGATGCCGTGGCGCAGGGCGCAGTCGGTCCCGGCGGCAAACTGCCAACCGAGCGCGAACTCGCCACCCGCTTTGCACTGCCGCGTAATACCGTGCGCAAGACGCTGGCACAGATGGAAGCCGAAGGTGCAATCACCCGCCATGTCGGCCGCGGCACTTTTCTCGCCGACACCGGCGGCTTTCCCGCCGACAGCATCACCCACACCAGTCCGGCGGAACTAATGGAAGCGCGCATGCGCCTGGAACCAGCGATGGCCGAACTGATCGTCACCAATGCCACACCTGCGGATTTCGAACGCATGGAAACCTGCCTTGATCGTTCAGAACGCGGCCTCACCCTCAATGACTTCGAGATCTGGGACGCAGCGCTGCACCAGGCGATGGCCGCGGCCACCCACAACCGTTTCGTCATGCGTGTATTCGACATGGCCACCGCGGTGCGCCACCAGACCGAATGGGGAAAACTAAAAGACCGCGTGGTAACCCCTGAGAGGCGCATCAATTACCAGGAAGAACACCGCGCCATCGTCACCGCGCTGAAGGCACGCGATGCCGAACGCGCGCGCCTCGCCATCCTAGCGCACCTGCAGCATGCGCGGCGGAATTTGTTCGGATTCTGAGCGGCCTGCGCCGCGGTTTTTTCTACAAGTGTGAGTACAGCGCCTTCCCGGCTACCGGCATGGTGGCGGCGAGAACTTCTCCACGGTACGAGTCGCAGATGAACAGGGTCTTGCGGTCGGCGCCGCCGTAGGCCATGTTGGTCATGCGGTTGCCCTTCAGTTTGCTCTGCACCCGCGCCAGCGGTTCACCGAGCGGGCCGAACAGCCAGACGATACCGGGCCGCGCATGCGCTGCCGACAGGTTGCCGGCTTCATCCATCGCCAGCCCGTCAGGTCCGTGGATACCCGGCAACACCGCAAACACCCCCGCCTTGTTCACCGATCCACCCTTCAGCGGGCAATGCCACATGCAGTTGGCACGAGTCATCGCCACGTAAAGGACCTTGTCGGCGGGATCGAGCACGATGCCGTTGGGACTGGGTCCGTTGTGGATCAGACAATCTATCCTGCCATCGGCCGCTAGCCGGTAGACACGTCCGGTCGGATCATGAATGCCGGTCTGTCCCTGGTCGGTGAAATAGAGATCACCGTTCCCAGCGAAGGTCAGGTCGTTGCACCCCTTGAAACCTTCCGACTGGATGTGCGTGAAAATCTCGTCAACGCGACCGCTCTTGGGATCGAACGCCAGAATGCCTCGGCGGTAGTCAGCGATGAACACGCGGCCGTCGCGATGGATGGCAAGGCCGTTGGGCCAGCCGTCATACTCAACTGCAACGTTGAATTCACCTTTGGGCGACATGCGCAGCAGACGGCCATAGGGTATGTCGACCATGTAGAGGTTACCGTCCCGGTCGAACGCCGGGCCCTCCAGAAAGCAGTCGAGTTTCGAGCCCGGATGATTGGCATCGATCCAGCTCGATGGCGCACCCTTTTCGCGCAGCTTGTCAGGAACAGATGCAAATACTTCAGCCTCGATCAACGGCGGGGGTTCGAAAAATGACATGTCAGGAAATTCCGTACGGATAAGTTTCAAAAAAAATTTTCCGGCCCGTGGATTCTGCCGTGAGACTTACGCGCTGTCGATGAATTTGCCAAATGATGCGAATCAATGGTTTATGAATGAAAGCTCATACCGGGACCGGAAAATTCGCTCCCGAATCCAGCGGGAAATACCCCCCGGATATTCGCCACAACCCCTTGACAGCATCGAAATTCGCCATGTTGATATCTTGCACTCGCCAAGCTAGCGGCGTGCACACAAAACAGCAAAAACGCTGTCAACATCTCTTCAGAGAAAATATTTTACTCAAGGGCAAATGCGCGCTAAGTTGTTGACTCGATGGCACTTTTAGTGGACTGTTTTGCCACTCTATAACTATATGTTTTTAAAAGAAAATCAAGCGCTTTACCCCTGCGGCTTTGCCGACCGGATACAGACAACTTGAACTGCCGGACCATCACCGCTCCTTGCCGTCGCGACAACGCTCAACATCGCGGTGCAGGATGCCAGAAACGATTCACAATTTCTGTGGATAGGTCTGTGCACAACCGCATTTTTCAGCGCGTGACCCTGCGCTACGTCCGGGCTAAAGTTAGATTGATTAAATTTTCAGCAAAACCGAGATTCGACGTTCACCATGATCCAAACCGTGTCTTTCAGACCTGCCGCAGCCCAGGTGGTCGTGCTGCTGGCCGCCTTCATGGTTTCATCATGTGCAACCCCGACGTTGCCGGTCAACGTTGAAAGCCGTCAACCGATCAGCGGGCTGCCGCAACCCGCTGCCGACCTTCAGTTAAAACTCGGCATCGCCGATCTCGACAACTGGCCGGAACAGGACATCACCACTGCCGTGCAAGAAACCGCGCGTGTGCTGGGTCAATGCCGCATCCGCATCGCCAGTGCCGAACTGCTGAGGGTCAAGGTGCCAGAATCCCATCGTTATTTCGACACGCCACGTTCACGCATGCTGGCGCGGATACTCCCGGTATCCAAACCCACGTTGTACTTCGCAGCCGGGACGCGCCAGTTGCCGGCTTTTGACGCTGAGGCCATCGGTCGCGGCAACAGCCGCACCCGGCCGGAACTCGCAGACACGGTCTGGATCGCCCGCGGCGCGCGCGACCTCGGCATCGTTGTCGCCCACGAACTCGCGCATGTGCTGATGGACAGCGGTGCACATGACAACACGCCTGGCAACCTGATGGCGGAATTCACCGCGCCGGGCAGCACTCAGCTCACGGCACGGCAGTGCGCGAAAATACGCGAAACCGGAACCCGCAACGG
>JAYOED010000001.1:81420-85409 GCA_038106575.1 Burkholderiales bacterium | reverse complement strand
TCACGCTGAAATCAGCACGGTCGGAGGCGATCTGGTCCGCTTGAGCCTGCGCAAGCATGGGGGCACGCTCGACAAGAAAAAGGAATTCGTGCTGTTTACCCGGACCAGCGATCACGTGTACATCGCACAGTCAGGTCTGATCGGAGGAAACCTGCCCAATCACCAAACCGTCTATACCGCTGCTGCGACAGAATACCGGCTGGCTGACGGGGCTTCCACTCTAGATATCAGGCTGGAAGCCGCCGGGGATTACAAGGCCGTGAAAATTCTGCGCTTTCGTCGCGACAGTTACGTGATTGACGTGATACATGAGGCCCTCAATACCACGGCCGGCCCGCTGCAGGTTTTCGGTTATTTCCAGCTGGTGCGTGACATGAAGCCGCCGGAGGGTGATTCGGCCATGATGCCGACCTATACCGGGGCGGCGGTTTATACCGAAAAAGAAAAATTCCAGAAGGTCGCTTTCGGGGATATCGACAAGGGAAAGACTCCTTACCCGAAGAATGCCAATGATGGATGGATCGGCATACTCCAGCACTATTTTTTGGGTGCATGGCTCCCTAAAAACGGTGGGCTGCGTGAGTTCTATACCCGGCAACTCCAGCAGGGGTTATATGCAGCGGGCGTGATTGTTCCCGCCGGCACGATCGCGCCCGGGGCCAGCGCCACAGTGAATGCACCTCTGTACGCTGGACCACAGGACCAGGAAAAACTGGCGGCACTGGCTCCAGGACTGGATCTGGCGGTGGATTACGGCTGGCTTACGGTGATTGCAGCCCCCTTGTTCTGGGTGTTGCAGTGGATACATGGTTGGACCGGTAACTGGGGCGTGGCCATCATCATCTTGACCATACTGATCAAGCTCATTTTCTACCCCCTGTCCGAAGCTAGCTACCGTTCGATGGCCAAGATGCGCGTGGTTGCACCGAAAATGCAGCGCCTCAAGGAACAGTATGGTAATGACCGGCAACGTCTGCAGCAGGCGATGATGGAGCTTTACAAGACGGAAAAAATCAATCCGCTGGGCGGCTGTCTTCCGGTACTGGTGCAGATCCCGGTGTTCATCGCACTCTATTGGGTGTTGCTTGGCAGTGTCGAGATCCGTCAGGCGCCGTTTGCATTGTGGATCACTGACCTCTCGGCGCAGGATCCGTATTACATCCTGCCGATTCTTATGGGCGCAACAATGATCATCCAGACGCGGCTGAATCCCGAGCCGCCGGATCCGGTGCAGGCCAAGGTGATGAAGATTATGCCGATCGCTTTCAGCATATTCTTCTTTTTCTTCCCAGCCGGGCTGGTGCTTTACTGGCTGGTCAACAACATTCTTTCCATCGCCCAGCAGTGGAACATCAATCGCGTGCTCGCTGCTGACACGAAACCGGCAGCCCGCAAGTCCTGACCGCGCGGGGCTATACTCCCCGCGCATGATTTATCGCGACATCATCGCTGCAGTTGCCACTGCCCCCGGGCGCGGCGGCATCGGCATCATTCGCATTTCCGGAAAGAATCTGCCCGAATTTGCGGCGGGTTTGATTGCGCATCCACTTGAAGCACGCCGCGCACGGCTAACCCCATTCCTCGACGCTGGCGGTGCCCCGATCGATGAAGGCATTGTGCTGTTTTTTCCTGCGCCACATTCCTACACCGGCGAAGACGTGTTGGAGTTGCACGGCCATGGTGGTTCTGCAGTATTGCAGCTGTTGCTGCAGCGTTGTGTCAATCTGGGAGCACGCCAGGCGCGGCCCGGTGAATTCACGGAGCGGGCCTATCTGAATGGGCGCATGGATCTGGCGCAAGCGGAGGGAGTGGCCGATTTAATTGAAGCCTCCAGCAAACACGCTGCCAGAGCGGCTTTACGTTCTCTGCAAGGAGATTTTTCTGTTTTAATACAAACACTTATAAAAAAATTAATCCGTTTGAGGACTTTACTGGAAGCCACCTTGGATTTTCCGGAGGAAGAAATTGATGCTCCAACCCGGGCTCGGATAGCCGAACAGCTATCCAGCATTCAGCAACAAACCCAGACCGTGCTGGAAGCGACGAGGCAAGGCATCCTTCTGCGCGATGGCCTGCATGTTGTGCTGGTTGGAGCGCCCAATGTAGGTAAATCCAGTTTGCTGAACCGCTTGGCCGGGGAAGACATCGCCATCGTCACCAATGTACCTGGTACCACACGCGATGCGTTGCGGGAGCAGGTCGATTTGGATGGGTTGACCGTGCATTTCATTGATACCGCTGGTTTGCGTGATTCAGACGACGCGGTTGAGCGTATCGGGATGCGCCGGACCTGGGAGATGGTGGCAAAGGCCGACCTGGCACTGGTCATTGAGGATGCCAGCGGCAGCATTAAGGGCGGAGAGTCAGCTTTGGAGAAGTTGCCCGAATCGCTGAAGCAAATCAGGGTCATGAACAAAGCAGATCTGATTGCCAAAAACCCTGCACGGGAAGTATCGGCCCGGGGCCAACGAATTTGGCTGTCAGCCAAGACCGGTGATGGTCTGGATTTACTTAAGCAATCGATTCGGGAGCATGCCGGATGGCGGCCAGCCGGCGAAGGCTTGTTCACCGCCCGAGGGCGTCATGTCGAAGCCCTGCTGGTTGCACAACGGTACCTGGGAGCTGCTTCGGGGGAGATTGGCCGGATTGAGCTGTGTGCCGAAGAATTGCGTCTTGCGCAGGAGGCGCTGGGTCGGATCACAGGTGAATTTACTGCAGACGACCTGCTGGGCGAAATTTTCTCGACATTCTGCATCGGTAAGTAGGTCTCAGCCGACGTTTCACGTGGAACAAACACGCATCCCAGGCAAATTCTAGGACTCATGGTTTCACGTGAAACCAGTCATATAAAACCAAGATTTGCTTGGGAAGCCCCATAATCTGGGATATCATGCGCGCCCGGAGTGGCAGGTGGCCCGCAGGACTTATTCAAAGTCTTTAAAAATGCTACAACACATTGAAAAATTTGAAGTTATTATCATCGGCGGCGGACACGCTGGGACCGAAGCAGCACTAGCAAGCGCCCGCATAGGCCGCCGCACGCTGCTACTGACACATAGCATAGAGACTCTGGGTCAGATGTCGTGCAACCCGTCGATCGGCGGTATTGGCAAGGGCCACTTGGTCAAGGAAGTCGATGCACTTGGTGGCGCCATGGCTGCAGCCACCGATGAGGCAGGTATCCAGTTTCGAATTCTCAATTCACGCAAAGGACCGGCGGTGCGTGCAACGCGCGCCCAGGCCGACCGAGTGCTTTACCGTCAGGCGATACGCGGGCGCATAGAAAACCAGCCGAACCTTTCGGTGTTCCAGCAGGCGGTCGATGATCTGATCGTGCAGGGTGATCGCGTGGTGGGCGTCGTGACCCAGATCGGTTTGCGTTTTGAGGCACGTGCTGTAGTGCTCACTGCAGGCACGTTTTTGTCTGGACTGATACACGTCGGTTTGCAGAATTATCAGGGTGGTCGAGCGGGTGATCCGCCAGCAGTCAGTCTAGCCGCACGATTGCGTGAACTGAAGTTGCCGGTGGGTCGGCTGAAAACCGGAACGCCGCCGCGTATCGATGGCCGCTCTATCGATTTTTCGCTGTTGACGGAACAGCCCGGTGATGATCCCGCGCCTGTGTTTTCGTTTCTTGGCCATCGCGATCAGCATCCGAAACAGGTGCCGTGCTGGATTACGCATACTAACGAACAAACACACGAAGCTATTCGTTCCGGCCTTGATCGTTCGCCAATGTTCACCGGAGTCATCGAGGGCGTTGGTCCGCGCTATTGCCCGTCGATCGAAGACAAGATTCACCGTTTTGCGGAAAAAACATCACATCAGATTTTTCTCGAGCCTGAAGGACTGACCGTCACCGAATACTATCCCAACGGCATTTCCACTAGCCTGCCGTTTGATGTGCAGCTTGCTGTCGTCCGTTCCATCAAGGGGCTTGAAAGGGCGCATATCACGCGACCAGGTTATGCGATCGAATACGATTATTT
>JAYOED010000001.1:60106-81410 GCA_038106575.1 Burkholderiales bacterium | reverse complement strand
GGCTGAAGGCATCGCTGGAAACCAAGGCCATCAACGGATTGTTTTTTGCGGGACAGATCAACGGCACTACTGGCTATGAAGAGGCTGCAGCGCAAGGGTTGCTTGCCGGTATCAACGCTGCGCTGCAGGTTGCCGAGCAGGACAGCTGGTATCCAACCCGTGACCAGGCTTATCTTGGTGTGTTGGTCGATGATCTGATAACCCGCGGCGTGTCGGAGCCCTATCGCATGTTTACCAGCCGCGCTGAATATCGCTTGTCTTTGCGCGAAGACAATGCCGACCTGAGACTGACCGAGATTGGCCGAAGACTGGGTGCGGTGGACGATCGGCGCTGGGATGCTTACGCACGCAAGCGCGATGCCGTTGCGCTCGAACAGGAGCGGTTGAAATCGGTCTGGATTCGGCCGCAAAATATTGATCAACAACAAGCTATTGATTTATTTGGAAAAAATTTAGAACGTGAGCACTCGCTTTCTGATCTGTTGCGACGCCCGGATATAGCCTATGCGGATTTGATGCAACTGTTGGGTGCGGGACCTGGAGTCACTGATCCGCAGGTCGCTGAACAGGTGGAAATCCAGGCCAAGTATCACGGTTATATCGAGCGCCAGCGTCTAGAAATCGAAAATCATGCCGCGCAGGAAACGCAGCACCTACCGGCAGATCTGGACTACACCCAGGTTCGGGGGTTATCGATCGAGGTTCAGCAAAGACTCAATCGCGCTCGCCCGGAAACAGTCGGCCAGGCGTCGCGCGTATCCGGTGTGACACCGGCGGCGATATCGGTGTTACTGGTGCATCTGAAACGGCTTTCTGCAGAATTGAAAAAATCGGCATGAGTCTCGCGGGTGAACTGAAATCCGGCATCGCCGCGCTGGGACTCGAGGTGCCTGCTGATGCGTCGCAGCGCATGCTCAAATATCTGGAGCTGGTCGGGAAATGGAACAAAACCTACAACCTGACCGCCATACGCGAGCAGGACAGGATGTTGACGCATCACCTGCTGGATTCGCTGGCAGTGTTGCCACATGTCAAAGGACCGCGCGTACTGGACGTCGGCAGTGGTGCAGGTTTTCCGGGAATACCGCTGGCTTTGGCGCGCCCTGACTGTCACTTCACATTGCTGGATTCCAGTCACAAGAAAACCGCTTTTATGCGGCAGGCCGTCATTGAACTCAAATTAACCAATGTCGAACTTGTCTGCGCACGAGTGGAGAACTGGACGGATTCAAAACCTTTCGATGCCGTGATATCACGGGCTTTTTCCGATTTGCCGGAATTCCTGACACTGTCCGGCAGGTTGTGCGCGGGCAACGGCGTGGTGATTGCGATGAAAGGAATGTATCCGCACGATGAGCTGGCGCAAATACCCGCAAATTTCTGGTTGCGCGAGGTGGTTTCCCTGCGGGTGCCGGGCCTGGGTGCCGAGCGCCATGCCGCATTGCTGCAACCGGCCGAGGCCGCATGACCCGCATCATTGCCATTACCAACCAGAAAGGCGGCGTCGGAAAAACAACGACGGGCGTCAATCTTGCCGCCAGTCTGGCGGCCACGCAGCGCCGCGTACTGCTGGTGGATCTTGATCCACAGGGTAATGCGACCATGGGCAGCGGCATCGACAAGCGCAAACTGGCGATGACGGTCTATCACATACTGCTTGGAGAAAACAGCGTTGCCGAAGTGCGTCTGCGTGCGGTAACCGCGAAGTACGATGTGTTACCGTCTAACCGTGAACTGGCGGGTGCCGAGGTTGAATTGGTGGACATCGAGCACCGCGAGACACGCCTGAAAGAAGCGCTGCAGGCAGTGACCGATGAATATGATTTCATCCTGATTGACTGTCCGCCGGCGTTGAATCTGCTAACGGTGAATGGTTTGACTGCCGCTCAGGCAGTGATGATCCCGATGCAATGTGAATACTATGCGCTGGAAGGATTGTCAGACCTGGTCGGTACCGTCAAACGGGTGCGTGAACATCTCAACCCCTCGCTCGAAATCGAAGGGTTGCTGCGCACCATGTATGACCCCCGCAACACGCTGGCTCAACAGGTTTCGGCACAGTTGATTCAGCATTTCGGCGACAAGGTGTATCGCACGGTGATTCCGCGCAACGTGCGTTTGGCCGAAGCACCCAGCCATGGTCTGCCTGCGCTGGAATTTGATCGTAGTTCCAAAGGTGCCCAAGCCTATCTTTCATTGGCGGGCGAAATGCTTAATCGCGCAGCATCATCAAAATAACCAAATGATTTTAAAGGTTTTATATGGTTAAACCCAAAGGGCTAGGACGTGGTCTTGATGCGTTGCTGGGTGATGCGCCGCGCGCGACTTCCGTCGCAGAGGGTGTCAGCACCCTGCCGGTTTCAGCGCTGCGGCCAGGTAAATACCAGCCGCGCACGCAAATGGATCAGGCTGCGCTGGAAACACTGGCGGCCTCGATCAAGGCGCAGGGCATCATGCAGCCCATACTGGTGCGTCCCGTTGCCGATGGAGGACACGAAATCATCGCGGGCGAGCGGCGCTGGCGGGCCGCACGGATGGCAGGATTGGGCGAAGTGCCGGTGCTGGTACGTAACGTTCCTGATCAGCAGGCGCTGGCCGTGGCCTTGATCGAAAATCTCCAGCGCGAAGACCTTAATGCGCTGGAGGAAGCGACAGGCATCGAGCGCCTTGTCGGGGAATTTGCATTGACCCACCAGGCCGTCGCCGATGCGATCGGCAAGTCCCGTGCCGCTGTAAGCAACATGCTGCGTTTGCTTGAACTGGCACCTCCGGTCAAGAAATTGCTGGGCGAAGGACGCATCGAGATGGGTCATGCCCGTGCATTGCTGACACTGCCGGCGCTGCGCCAGGTTGAATTGGCCAACGAAGCTGCCGCCAAGGGGCTGTCGGTCAGGGAAGTCGAACAACGGGTTGCCAACATGCTGGTTGCAGGCAGTGTCTCCCGCCGCAAACGGCCAGTCGACCGCGATGTCGTACGGCTACAGGAAGAACTGGCCGGGAAATTGGGGACCAAGGTGCAGATCAAGACCCGGGCGAGGGGCAAGGGCAGTCTGGTGATTGATTTCGCCAGTCTGGATGACCTGGATCGTTTGATCCGGCGTTTGACCTGATGACTCAGAGATTGTTGCGATACCGAATGGTTTGACGATACAACGCTCGAGCCATTAAAATTCTAGGGTTTAATCTGAGGCAGTGAAGGGGATTGCGCGCATCGCCAGGCCCATGAGAATCATGCTGGGATGGCAGGTTGTTGCAACTGCGGTGGCGGGGTTGCTGGCATGGTCATATGCCGGTACGCATGGCGCGGTTTCTGCAGTGCTGGGGGGGATCATCAACCAGGTCGCTGATCTGGCCTATGCGATGCTCGTGTCAGGTGGTAACAGAATCAGGACGGCTGGCGGCACTTTGCGTGTGCTGCTCAGGGCGGAAGCCGCAAGGATCATTTTGATCGTACTCCAGTTGGGATGGGCGCTGACGTCCTACCAGGACGTTGTGCATTCTGCGCTTTTTTTATCGTTCGCCGTTTCGGTGGTTGTTTTCCGGATGGCGATTTTGATCAAAGAATAGGTTTCAATCAGGGACAAGTTGAGATGGCCGCAGCACAGGAACTGACCCCGACCAGCTACATCGGTCATCATCTCACCAATCGCACCATTTCTTTGGGCGACGGTCCGTTCTGGACCCTGCACCTCGATACCTTTCTGACCGCGGTTTTTCTGGGCTTTGTCGGTTTCGGTTTTCTGTGGTGGGTGGTGCGCGGCGCGACCTCCGGTGTGCCGAATAAACGCCAGGCTTTCGTCGAAATGCTGATCGAGTTCGTTGATGACCAGGTCAAGGGCATTTTCCACGGAAATCGCGCATTCGTCGCTCCGCTCGCGCTGACCGTGTTCGTCTGGGTTGTGCTGATGAATGCGATGGATTTCATCCCGGTGGATCTTGCTTCAGCCTTCACTACCAATGTCCTGCACCAGCATGAGTGGAAACCGGTGCCGACTTCCGACGTGAACACGACGTTCGCGCTGGCGCTGTCGGTGTGGGTGTTGATGCTGTTCTACAACGTCAAGGTCAAGGGCATCGGCGGCTGGACCCATGAGCTGTTCTGTACGCCTTTCGGCAGCAATCCATTGCTGTGGGCCTTTAACTTCCTTTTCAACCTGGTCGAATACATCTCCAAACCGCTTTCTCATTCGTTGCGGCTGTACGGCAACATTTATGCTGGCGAGATCATTTTTCTGCTGCTGTGGATGTGGGCGGCGACCGGATTGGTCGGCTCGGTATTCGGCGGCGTGCTGGCGCTGGGCTGGGCGATCTTCCATATTCTGATTGTGCTGCTGCAGGCCTACATTTTCATGATGCTCACCGCCGTTTACATGGCGATGGCGCACGAAAGCCATTAACCAACGAGTAACAGTTTCAACCAAAAGTACTGAAAAGGAGATTCTGATGGACAAGCTGCAGTTAGTTGCGATGATCCAGGCTTATACCGGCATCGGTATCGGTCTGATGATCGGCCTCGGCGCCGCCGGCGCATGTATCGGTGTGGGCATCATGTGCAGCCGCTTCCTCGAAGGCGCCGCACGCCAGCCGGAGCTGATGCCGCAACTGCAG
The DNA here is from genome assembly GCA_038106575.1 of Burkholderiales bacterium. Classification (GTDB taxonomy): domain Bacteria; phylum Pseudomonadota; class Gammaproteobacteria; order Burkholderiales; family SG8-41. Next base: position 76,802 of record JAYOED010000001.1, on the reverse strand, counting down.
GCCAAAGTATTCCTGCTGCTCGGCCTGATTGACGCCTCCTTCATTATCGGCGTCGGCCTCGCGCTGTGGTTCGCCACCGGTAACCCCCTGCTCGGAAGCCTTAACTAAGCTGTTTCGAATCGCTGTCAGCAGGGGAAAGCCATGAACATTAACGTCACAATGATTGCGCAGGCAGTCACGTTCTTCGCCTTTATCTGGTTTTGCAAGGCACTGATCTGGCCGTATCTGATCAAGGCCATCGAGGACCGCCAGAAACAGATTGCCGACGGACTGGCTGCTGCCGAGGAAGGCAAGCAATCGCTGGAGCGCGCGGCCAAAGATGCCGATGTGGCCATCGAGCAGGCGCGCGGACGGGCCGGTGAAATCATCATGCAGGCGGAAAAACGCGCCAGCCAGATGATTGAAGAAGCCAAGGCCTCGGCCAAAACTGAAGGTGAACGGCTGGTTGCCGGCGCCAAGGCGGAAATCGAGCAGGAAGTGTCCAGGGCCAAGGAAGCACTGCGCACCCAGGTTGCCGCATTGGCTGTTGCCGGCGCCGAGCAGATCCTCAAGCGCGAAGTGGATGCCAAGGCGCACGCAGAAATGCTCGTTGCCACGCAACGACAACTGTAATCACGGAAATGACGAAACGACATGGCTGAACCGGTAACCATTGCACGTCCCTACGCCGAGGCGGTGTTCAAGATTGCGCGTGAAAAGAACGCGCTGGCGGCCTGGGCAGATGCGCTGGCCAATCTGCACAACGTGGTGGCGGATGCACGGGTACAGATGCTGATCAGCGATCCCAATGTGAGTTCGGCCCAGATCGAAGATCTGGTGCTGGGCGTGATCGGCGACAAACTGGATTCCGGGATCGCCGGCGAAGCGCACAATTTCGTGCACGTGCTGGTGGAGAACGGCCGGCTTGATGTGGCGCCGCAGATTCGCGGCCTTTACGAAGACCTGAAACGTGAGCATGAGGGTGTGCTTGAAGCCATCGTGATTTCCGCGATGCCGATCGGCGATGACCATGTCAAACCGCTGATCACTTCGCTGGAAGCGAAGTTCAAGCGCAAGATCACCGCTAGGGTTGAAATCGATTCACAACTGATCGGCGGCGTGAAAATCGTCGTCGGCGACAAAGTTATTGATGCCACCGTGCGCGGCAGGCTGGATGCCATGGCCGCCACGCTGACCCACTAGGAGCAATACATGCAACTTAATCCATCCGAGATCAGCGAACTCATCAAGAGCCGGATCCAGAATCTGGGCGGCAGCGCGGAAGCGCGTACCCAGGGCACGGTGATTTCGGTGACCGACGGCATCTGCCGCATTCACGGTCTTGCAGACGTGATGCAGGGTGAAATGCTGGAATTCCCGAAAAACACTTTCGGTGTGGCGTTGAACCTTGAGCGTGATTCGGTTGGCGCGGTGATCTTGGGCGCCTATGAGCACATTTCGGAAGGCGATACCGTCAAGACCACAGGCCGCATTCTTGAGGTGCCGGTGGGTCCGGAACTGATTGGCCGCGTGGTCAACTCGCTGGGCGAGCCGGTCGACGGCAAGGGCCCGGTCAACGCCAAGATGACGGACGTCATCGAGAAAGTGGCGCCCGGCGTGATCGCCCGCAAATCGGTATCGCAGCCGGTGCAGACCGGACTCAAATCGATTGATGCGATGGTGCCCGTCGGCCGCGGCCAGCGTGAGCTGATCATCGGTGACCGCCAGACCGGCAAGACTGCGGTGGCAATTGATGCCATCATCAATCAGAAGGGCAAGGAACTGATCTGTATCTACGTCGCGATCGGCCAGAAAGCGTCTTCGATCAAGAACGTGGTGCGCAAGCTCGAGGAACACGGTGCGATGGAATACACCATCGTCGTTGCTGCCACAGCGTCGGAGTCCGCCGCCATGCAGTTCATCGCGCCCTATTCCGGCTGCACGATGGGCGAATATTTCCGCGACCGTGGTCAGGACGCGCTGATCATTTATGACGATTTGACCAAACAGGCGTGGGCCTACCGTCAGGTTTCCCTGCTGCTGCGCCGTCCACCGGGCCGTGAAGCCTATCCCGGTGATGTGTTCTATCTGCACTCGCGTCTGCTCGAGCGCGCTGCCCGTGTCAACGAAGATTATGTCGAAGCTTTCACCAAAGGCGCTGTCAAAGGCAAGACCGGTTCGCTGACCGCGCTGCCGGTCATCGAAACCCAGGCCGGTGACGTGACTGCGTTCGTGCCGACCAACGTGATTTCTATTACCGACGGCCAGATTTTCCTGGAGACGGACCTGTTCAATGCCGGCATCCGGCCTGCGATCAACGCCGGTATTTCAGTGTCGCGCGTCGGTGGTGCCGCGCAGACCAAGATCATCAAGAAGCTGGGCGGCGGCGTGCGTCTGGCACTGGCGCAGTATCGCGAACTCGCGGCCTTCGCGCAGTTCGCATCCGATCTCGATGAAGCCACCCGCAAACAGCTTGAGCGCGGACGGCTGGTGACCGAACTGATGAAGCAGCCCCAGTACGAACCACTGCAGGTCTGGGAAATGGCGCTGACACTGTTTTCCGTCAACGGCGGTTATTTCGACGATATCGACGTCAAGAAAGCGCTGGCTGCAGAACGTTCGATGCGCGACTACATCAAATCCAAGTTCGGCGATCTGGTCAAGCGCATCGAGGACACCAAGGATTTGTCCAAGGACGATGAGGAAAAACTCAACGCCGCTATCAAGGACTGGAAGCATAACGGCACCTTTTAATTGATTATTTAACTATTTAAAAAATAAGTTAAAACATGCCCGGTTCCAAGGAAATCCGCACCAAGATCAAAAGCGTGCAAAACACGCGAAAGATCACCAAAGCTATGGAAATGGTGGCGGCTTCGAAAATGCGCAAGGCGCAGGATCGCATGCGCACATCGCGACCCTACGGCGAGAAAATCCGCAATGTCGCTGCGCACATCAGCCATGCCAATCCGGAATACAAACATCCGTTCCTGGTTACTCGCGATTCGGTCCAACGCGTCGGACTGATTGTGGTGACCACCGACAAGGGTCTGTGTGGCGGCCTTAACACCAATGCCCTGCGTCTGGCGTTGAACAAGATTAAGGAATGGCAGGCGCTGGGCGAGGAAATCGAAGTCTGCACGCTGGGCAACAAGGGGCTCGGTTTCATGCAGCGCCTGGGCATGAAGATCTCTTCGCAGGTGACCGGGCTCGGTGACAAACCGCAGATGGAAAAGCTGATTGGCGCGCTGAAAGTCATGCTCGATGGCTATACCCAGGATCGCTTTGACCGATTGCTGATCATCTATACCAAATTCATCAACACCATGAAACAGGAGCCGGTGGTTGAACAACTGCTCCCACTGTCCGGCGATGCGTTGGGTGCGCCAGAAGGTTCATGGGATTACATCTATGAACCGGATGCCAAGGTCGTGCTTGACCAGGTGCTTACCCGCTATGTCGAAGCGCTGATTTACCAGGGCGTTGCCGAGAACATGGCCTCCGAACAGTCGGCAAGGATGGTGGCGATGAAGGCCGCATCGGACAATGCCGGTAAAGTGATAGACGAATTGACCTTGATTTACAACAAGTCCCGGCAGGCTTCGATTACCAAGGAGCTGTCGGAGATTGTCGCAGGCGCGGCCGCGGTATAACCCCGCAGGGACCATCGGATTGTTTTACGACATTTTGATTTAGGAATTGACCATGAGCCAGGGAAAAATTGTTCAGTGTATCGGCGCGGTAATCGACGTCGAATTTGCCCGCGACCAGATGCCGCATGTCTATGACGCGCTGAAAATGGACGGCACGGAGCTGACGCTCGAAGTTCAGCAACAGCTGGGTGATGGCATTGTGCGTACCATCGCGCTGGGCTCTTCCGATGGCCTGCGCCGCGGCATGATGGTGACCAACACTGGCGCGCCGATCTCGGTGCCGGTTGGCCCGGCCACGCTGGGACGCATCATGGACGTGCTCGGCCGACCGATCGACGAGGTGGGTCCGGTCAAATCCGAGAAGCAGATGTCCATCCATCGCACGGCGCCGGCCTACGAGGAACTGTCGCCGTCGCAGGACTTACTCGAGACCGGCATCAAGGTGATTGACTTAGTTTGTCCGTTCGCCAAGGGGGGCAAGGTCGGCCTGTTCGGCGGCGCCGGCGTCGGCAAGACAGTGAACATGATGGAATTGATCAACAACATCGCCAAGGCGCACTCGGGTCTGTCGGTGTTTGCCGGCGTCGGTGAACGTACCCGCGAAGGCAACGACTTCTACCACGAGATGATAGAAGCCGGCGTGGTTGACAAGAAAGACCTGTCCAAGTCCAAGGTGGCGATGGTTTACGGACAGATGAATGAACCGCCAGGCAACCGCTTGCGTGTCGCGCTGACCGGCCTGACCATGGCCGAAGCTTTCCGCGACGAAGGCCGCGACGTGCTGTTTTTTGTCGATAACATCTATCGCTACACGCTGGCTGGTACCGAAGTATCGGCGTTGCTGGGCAGGATGCCTTCGGCGGTGGGTTACCAGCCGACGTTGGCCGAGGAAATGGGCCGGTTGCAGGAGCGCATCACTTCTACCAAGGTCGGTTCAATCACGTCGATCCAGGCGGTGTATGTGCCCGCGGACGACTTGACCGATCCCTCGCCCGCCACAACCTTCGGCCACCTGGATTCGACCGTGGTGTTGTCGCGCGACATTGCTTCGTTGGGTATCTATCCTGCCGTAGATCCGCTGGATTCGACTTCGCGCCAGCTCGATCCTCATGTGGTTGGCGAAGATCACTACAACACCGCCCGCGGCGTGCAGGCGACGCTGCAGCGTTACAAGGAGTTGCGGGACATTATCGCGATTCTGGGCATGGACGAACTGTCTCCCGAAGACAAGCTGGCAGTGTCCCGCGCACGGAAGATCCAGCGTTTCCTGTCGCAGCCGTTCAGTGTGGCGGAAGTGTTTACCGGTTCACCGGGCAAGTACGTGTCGTTGAAGGACACCATCAAGGGCTTCAAGATGATCGTCAACGGCGAATGCGATGCGCTGCCCGAACAGGCCTTTTACATGGTCGGGGGTATCGAAGAAGTGTTCGAGAAGGCAAAAACCCTGCAGTAACGGGTAAGGAAATATTGCAATGGCCGAAGCCGTTCATACCATGCACGTCGATGTCGTCAGCGCGGAAGAGCAGATCTATTCCGGTATGGCGGAATTCGTCGTGTTGCCCGGCGAAGCGGGGGAACTCGGTATTTATCCGCGGCATACTCCGCTGATCACCCGCATCAAACCTGGTGAAGTACGTATCAAGCCGGCTGGCGGAGGTGATGAGGAGTTCATTTTTGTTGCGGGCGGTATACTCGAGGTACAGCCCAAAGTGGTCACCGTGCTGGCGGATACAGCGATACGTGGTGCTGATCTGGACGAAGCTAAGGCTACCGAAGCGCTGAAGCAGGCCGAGGAAGCACGCAAAAACGCTCAAGGCAAACAGGAGGTCGCAACGGTCGAGGCCGAACTGGCGATGCTGGCGGCACAGCTCGCTGCCATCCGAAAGCTTCGCGGCAAACGCTAAGTATGCCGTTCGCGGCTTGAAGCGAGGGCGGCCGAGAGCCGCCCTTTTTTGTTTTCGGTGATATTGCCAGTCTGCATTACCTTTACGCTGACTGGCGCTGCCAGCCAGCCTGAAGAAGCGCCTAAATCGATGTTTATGCGATAATTTTCCGATGAAAGCCCAAGTCGTCATATTGGCCGCCGGACAAGGCAAGCGGATGAATTCCGACCTGCCTAAAGTGCTGCATCTTTTGGCCGGGCGGCCGCTAATTGCTCACGTGGTTGCCACTGCACGCGAAATCGCCGCTGAACAGATTTGCGTGGTGTGCGGTCATGGCGGTGAACGTGTTCAGGCCGCTTTGTCTGGTGAAAAACTGGTCTACGCCTTGCAATCACGGCAACTGGGCACGGGACATGCTTTGCAGCAGGCGTTGCCGCTGCTTTCCAAGGCCCCGGTTACGCTGGTGTTGTACGGCGACGTGCCGCTGGTGTGCGCCGAGACATTGCGTGCGTTGCTAGATGCTGCGGGCAAGGGTGTCGCGGTGCTAACCGCGGACATGGACGATCCTGCAGGTTACGGCCGGATACTGCGTAACAAGGGCGGGAGGGTCACCGGCATCGTCGAGCAGAAGGACGCCACACCGGCGCAGCGTCGTGTCCGCGAGATCAATACCGGAATCATGGCCTTGCCGACTGCGCGGCTCGATCAATGGCTATCGCAACTGCGGGACCGTAATTCGCAGAAAGAGTATTACCTGACCGATGTCATTGCCCTTGCCGTTAAAAATCGCGTGCCCGTCACCGGTATCAAAGCCGGAGATGCCGGGCAAACACAGGGTGTAAATACCCGGGCGCAACTGGCCCAGCTCGAACGCGTGTACCAGTGGCAGCATGCTTCGCGGTTGCTCGATGCAGGCGTGACACTTATCGATCCGCTGCGCTTTGACGCCCGTGGCCCGGTCGAGTGTGATCGCGATGTGCATATCGACGTCAATTGCGTCTTCGAGGGTACGGTACGGCTGGGCGCAGGCGCCAGCGTCGGTGCACAATGCGTGCTCAAGGACGTTTCCATCGGTCCCGGCACCCGCATCGAGCCGTTCTCGCATATCGACGGCGCGCAGATCGGCGCCAATTGCCGTATCGGCCCCTACGCACGTATTCGCCCGGGAGCCCGCCTTGCTGCAGATGTGCATATCGGCAACTTTGTCGAAATCAAGGCCAGCACAATTGGTAAAGGTTCCAAAGCCAATCACCTGGCCTATGTCGGCGACTCCGAGGTTGGACGCAACGTCAACATCGGCGCCGGCACTATCACCTGCAATTACGACGGGGCAAACAAGCATCGCACAGTGATCGAAGACAATGTTCATATCGGTTCCGATGTGCAGCTGGTGGCGCCGGTGCGTGTGGCGCGCGGCGCGACAGTAGGTGCAGGTACCACGGTCTGGAAAGATACGCCGGCGGGCGGGCTGGTGCTCAACGCCAAAACGCAGGAGCATCGTACCGGCTGGCAGCGTCCGCGCAAAAAAACGGCCAAAAGTAAATCGTGATTCAGCGGAACTGATCCATGTGCGGAATTGTTGGCGCCATTGCGGCGCGCAATGTGGTCCCGGTTCTGATCGAAGGACTCAAGCGCCTCGAATACCGAGGTTATGATTCAGCAGGAATCGCGGTGATCAACGGCAAGCTTAATCGCGTGCGCAGTACAGGGCGCGTTGCCGAACTGGAGCGTCTTGCCAGTTCCGGAAAAGTCGAAGGACATGTCGGCATTGCCCACACGCGCTGGGCTACCCACGGCGCACCGTCTGAGAAAAACGCGCATCCGCACGTTTCCGGCGGCATATCGGTCGTCCATAACGGCATCATCGAGAATCATGACAAATTACGGCGTAGCCTGCGCGCGAAAGGTTACAAATTCCTTTCTGATACCGACACCGAGGTGATTGCACACCTTGTGCACCTGCATCGCCAATCTTCTCCGTCGCTGCACTCGGCAGTGATACGGGCGATGATGGAGGTGGTTGGCGCCTACGCTAGTGCGTTCATCGAGCAAACCGCCGCGGGTCGCCTGGTGGTGGCGCGCTGGGGCGCGCCGCTACTGCTCGGTCTTGGCAACGGTGAAAATTTTGCAGCTTCGGATGCCTCGGCCCTGGTGCAGGTGACCCAGTGCGTCATCTATCTCGAGGAGGGAGATTGCGCGGAACTGACCGGCGCGACGGCTCGGGTATTCGACCGCAACGGCGCAGAGGCGCACCGCCCCGAACAGAAAACCGAAATCAGGGCCGAGGCCGTCGAGCTGGGCCCGTACCAGCACTATATGCAGAAAGAAATCTTCGAGCAGCCGATGGCGGTGGCCAATACGCTGGAGATGGTGACCAACGCGAAAGCGATATCACCCCAGTTGTTCGGAGCGCAGGCTGAAGAAATATTCAAAGAAATCAACAGGATAGTAATATTGGCCTGCGGTACCAGCCACCATGCTGGCATGGTAGCGCGCTACTGGCTCGAAGGCATCGCCGGGCTGCCCTGTTCAGTCGAGATCGCCAGCGAATACCGCTATCGCGATATCGTTCATGATCCGCTGGCGCTGGTCGTGACGATCTCGCAATCCGGGGAGACGGCGGACACGCTGGCGGCCCTGCAGTTCGCGAAAGCTAAGGGCCATCGCTACAGCCTGTCGATCTGTAACGTACCCGAATCAGCGCTGGTGCGCGTATCCGATCTGCGCTTCCTGACTCGTGCCGGACCAGAAATCGGCGTGGCTTCCACCAAGGCATTTACAACACAGCTCGCTGCACTGGTGCTGCTGGCGATGGCGCTGGCCAAGAAGCGTGGCCGTCTTAAGCCGGCGCAGGAAACGGAATGGCTGCAGGCGCTGCGTCATCTGCCGGCGGCGTTGACGCATGTGCTGCAAACCGAATCCGCAGTCAAGCAATGGGCGAAGGAGTTCGCGCGCAAGCATCATGCGCTGTTTCTGGGCCGCGGAATTCACTATCCGATCGCGTTGGAAGGTGCACTCAAGCTCAAGGAAATCACTTACATCCACGCCGAGGGCTATGCCGCCGGGGAGCTAAAGCATGGCCCGCTGGCGTTGGTCGATGACGACATGCCCGTCGTCGCGGTCGCGCCTAAAGACGCACTGATCGAGAAGCTCAAATCCAATCTGCAGGAAGTGCGTGCCCGTGGCGGTGAATTGTATGTGCTGGCCGATATAGATGCACAGTTTGCCGACGGCGAAGGATTGCATGTGATTCAGATGCCCGACCATGCCGGATTGCTTTCACCCATCCTGCACAGCGTTCCGTTGCAGTTGCTGGCGTACCATACTGCCTTGCTCAGAGGCACAGATGTCGACAAACCACGCAACCTTGCCAAATCCGTTACGGTCGAATGAAGGGTGTAGAAATGTTTATCTAAAACCTCGTTTCACTCTCTTCGTAGATGTAGAAGTTCGCACTACTGCATTGACTCTTCACAAGATTCCAAATGACCACCAACTTATCCACGAATATTATTTTGCGAACGTGATGAAGAAATTTAACGCATCAATTTTTTTTACAGTAACCTATACCGGCACTTACTTCTAAGGCAAGTTCAGATTCTATTAATGCAAATGGATTGGATAAAGCCATTACTACAGAATCGGTATCTTTAGGTTTCATGAGGCAAATAAAAGCTTTTCCATTTTCTTTTTTGGCTATGAATTCGTAGCCACCAGTTTTCTGTTGTGGTGATCTAGCCAGGTAAAACCTATTGTTTTTTATATCTCTAATTTGCACATTCAGTTGAAGGCCTATCTGTAATACTTCTTGTGTATTTGTGAGCACAATAAAGCTTATTTCTAGATTATTTACGCTGGGATCATTGCCATTGTGTATAAATATATTATTTTGGCCTAATTTTTCATTTGAAAGCGCTTGACAAGCCAATAAAAATGAAATGCTAAATATAATAAATATTTTTTTTATTACCCGCCCATTTAAATGTTTATAACCCATTATTAAAAAAAAACACCTAATTTTTTTTTTAAGCCAAACAATTTTATTTGGTTGTGAGGGGGGAGGGGGGGGTGGGGGAGCCTCTTCACGTACGCTTACTTATTCAAGCGCTGCAGCATTTGAGACCTCCGAATATAACCAGCAAGCTGGTTTGGGTATTGTGAAGGCTTCTAGTATGTATTACAACGGTCATTACCGTTGGTATGCCCAAAATGGCGGCACAGGTGGAAATCCATCTAATTCCACCGCTGGCACTGGAACGAATATTAAAGTGGCTGTCGCAGATACTGGGGTTAATTCTGCGGAGGCATCCACAGGCACTCAAATATCCGTAGACGCAACAAATAGCTATGACTATGTCAACAATACATCTGGGGCTACTACAGACGACAACGGGCATGGAACCCATGTTGCTGGGATAATTGCCGCACCAAAAAATTCTTCTGGCATGCATGGGATTGCATACAATTCAACCATATTAAATCTCAAAGTAATAAACGCCGCAGGAAGTGTAACTGCAACTGATGCTGAAATTGGAAACTCAGCATCAAGAGCTTATGACGCTGGGGCGATGATCATCAATAACTCATGGGGGTCAACTACAGCTATTACTTCTGTAACCGCCGCCCAACTGAATGCGTCCATCCCAGATTCAATATCAGGGTATAAAACGTATGTAGCAAACGGAGGGGTTGTTGTCTGGGCAGCCGGTAATAGTGGATTGACCCAGGTGTCGTATCAGGCAGGTTTGCCATACAGAATATCTGGCTTGGAAGCTGGTTGGTTGGCGGTAATCTCAGTTGATATGAATGGTAATGAAACGGCATACACTAATAGGTGTGGTGTGGCTGCTGAATGGTGTATTACTGCGCCAGGTGGTGGTGATAACCAAACTACTGAGGGTATTTACTCGATGTATAACGATGGCAGTTACAAAAGGTTATCAGGTACATCTATGGCAGCTCCCATGGTTAGTGGAGCCCTAGCAGCATTAAAAAGTATGTTTCCGAATTTAAGTTATCAGCAAGTTAGAGATAGATTGCTTACCACTGCAAATAGAACTGGTCAGTATGCTACTTCATCTATTTTTGGTCAGGGTTTAATGGATTTGGATGCTGCTTCAAGTCCAGTGGGAGGTTTGTCATTGCCCACCTCTAAATCTGATCGTGGAAGTGTTGCTTCTTATGCTGGAACTAAGCTTACTCTCTCAGAGGGTGCATTGTTAAATAGGCTTAAATCATCTTATGTTCTTGCTCTTGATAATTACCAAAGGGCGCCATTTTATGTTTCAGCAGAAAACTTTGTGCGAGTTAGAAAAAACCTAAATAATTTTTCTGAAAGACATATTCAATTTATTAAAAGAGAATCTGAACCGGTTTCTTTCGGCGATGAACGTCACAACTCATCTTATATTCCAGGGTTAAATTCTGCTGTTGGAATTAAATTAGGAGCTTATAAATTAGGCTTTGGTTCGGGGGTATTATCTGAATCATCTTTGGCTAAGGCCGTTGGAGTTTCTTACCTGCCGCATTTTTCAAGCGGTGAATTTTCTTCTAATTCAATGGGGTCATCCTTTCAAGCTTATGGAAATCAATTGGCTATGATGATCTCAGTACCAAATAAACAGAATAATTTTACAAATGAATCGACTGCTAATTATTCGGTAAATGGTATGGGGCAAAGAAATTCACTTAGTTTGATTGCCGAGCATAAGATTAAGGATGGTGCGTATGGGCTTATATATTCTCATGCTGAAAAATTTGATAGACCATTAGGTATTTTAAGTTCAGGTGCTTTTGCTTTTAATGATTCAAAGGCAATCAGTTACGGTATTTTCTATACCAAGGGCTGGGCTGAGCATGGATTCAATTTGAGAGGATCTGCTGAAATTTCAAATCTTTCAACAAAATCAAAAGGCTTGCTAGATTTTGAGGGTGGTCGGATTGCAATATACAAAGTCTCTGCAGATAAGGTTCTAAGTAAAACCTCACTAATTAGTGGTGTTTTTAAGCGTGAAAAAGCTCTCCAAGGTCAGGTTAACATTAATATTCCATCATCAATTGATGCAGTTGGTACTATTGGTTTTAATTCATTTAGAATTGGCTTAAACGAGTTAATTGATAGCTCACAATTTGCAATTAATCTAAGCTGTAAGCTTGATAAAACTAAATCAGTAAGATTTGGTGTGTTGCATGAGCGAAAGTCTGCAGGGCTTAATTCAACAGGCGCTGCTCTTTTATTTGATGTGCGTCACTAAACTTGGCATAAAAATCAGTCAGGCCAGTGGGAGAGGATTAGGCCAAGAGTGTTTTAGCCTCTCGTTATTATTTTATGGGTTATTGGCCACTAAGCCGCCCTCCAGTCTCCAGACTTTCCACCACCCTTCTTCAGCGATTTGATATCGCTCATGACCATGCCACGGTTGAGTAACTACAGTCGCCACTCGACTTCGGCGGTTCGTTTTCAAGGAATAGCTTGCCTGAAAAGATTATGTCAGGTAGCAGGTGTGTCGCGAATGCGCTGTATCAGCCCCTCCAGAATCGGGATCATCCCGTCCAGCGTGGTAGCCATGTTTCCCGAGTTCAGATAAAGCCCCTGCACCACCAGTACAGGAGTACCGTTAATGTCATGGGCACGGTTAAGTTTCGCCTTTTCATTGTCACGGCGCGTCACTTCTAAAGAGTCGCACGCTTGATTCCAGCGCTCCAGCGGTGGCTGCGACTGGTTGCAATAGGGGCATCCGTACCAGAAAAAATCAATGACTTCTATTCTGGATTCGACCTGCACCGGTTGCGGCTTGATGGCCCGGTAATCGATTTCGGCCCGTATGATCCTCTGCTACTGGGCTGATACCGGGATTGCTGCGATCAGCAGCTCGAATGCGAAGGCTAAGATTTTTACCGGCGCATATCGTATGGATTATTTACTACCTTTGGTTTTACGGGCTTCGGCGATCAGCGCGTCAACGATCTGAAAGAAACGTTCGTAATCTATGGTGCGGTCTGCCTTCAGCGTCATCGAGGGTCCCGTCAGATATTTACCGTCGATGGCAAGTGCAGGAGTGCCCGGGATATCGTATTTTCGGGTCATCTGAATGGAACGCTGGGTGCGACCGTTGACACCGAAGGAGTTGAAGGTGTCGGTAAACTTCTTGCGATCGACGCCTTTGCTGGCCGCCCAGTCGAAAATCGCATTGGCATCTTGCAGCCGGATCTGTCTTTTATGAAGGGTCGCGAACATTTCCTGATGGAGTTTATCCACCAGCCCCATAGCCTCAATGGTGTAGTAGGCCTTGGTCAGCGGCGCCCATCCATCTTGGAATATGGCTGGCATGCGCCGGAATTCGACATCGGTCGGCAATTTCTTCAGCCAGGTTTTAAGCGATGGCTGCAGGTTGCTGCAATGCGGGCAACCGTAATAAAAAAACTCCAGCACTTCAATTTTGGCGCCGCTGTCTGTAAGCTGTGGCGGTTTCACCAGCGTGTAGTCTTTACCGGCAACCGGTTGTGTGGCCTGGGACGCGGTGATGAACAGAATCAAACTTCCCGCCATAAAAAGGTGCCGGAACAGAACGGTGAGTTTCATGGGGTCTCCATAAGAAAACGTCATTTTCCGGCGTCGCGAACCTTGATCAAGGTCGTGTCGATACTGTTTTTCTTCAGAGCATCGCGGGCACGGTTAAGTTCCTCGACATTGCCATAGGGACCGATGCGTACCCGATGCCAGGTGCCGCGGTCCGGCAGTTCCGTGGTCTGGATGGAGGCCTGCATGCCGATCAGTGCCAGCCGGGCCTTCAGGTTGTCCGCATCCGGGGCACTCTGGAAAGCACCGGCCTGCAGGTAGAACGATTCACGTGACTTGATTTTGGCGGCATGGGCTTCACGCAATTGCTGGTCCGTGGCCGTTTCCTCGACACCGGGCAGAATTTTGTAAAAATCGAATCGTGGTTTGGCCTTGGCGGATTCGCCGGTTTTATCCGTTGCTTCAGGCGAGTCTATCGCCGCAGGCTTTACGGTTTCGGACTTGGTGGCGGATGCTTTCTGCCGGAACGGGCTAGGCATCTTGTTGATGTACCAGGCGACGCCAAAAGCTAAACCAAGACCGACCACCAGGCCAATTAGTATACCGATAAACAGCGATTTGCCGCTGCCGCGGGGCGTACTTTTGCGTTCACCGCCTTTGTAGTCTCTGCTCACGCGGCAATCTTACATTTTTTCCGGTGCGGTCACACCCAGTAGTGACAGGCCGTTGCGCAGCACCTGGCGTACTGCCAGTGCCAGCGCCAGGCGCGCGGCGGTAAGCGCAGTATCCTCAACCAGAAAACGCTCGGCATTGTAATAACTGTGGAACTCACCGGAGAGTTCCTTGAGATAAAACGCCAGGCTGTGCGGTGCCAAGTCCTTAGCGGCATTCTCGATGACGTCCGGATATTCCATCAGGCTTTTCAGCAGCGCCGCTTCGTGAGTTGACGTCAAGGGCGCAACGTTGACATTACGCAGGGCGGCTTCGTCGCCACCCCATTGTTCTAGAACGCTGCAGACACGCGCGTGAGCGTACTGGATGTAATAAACCGGGTTTTCGTTGCTGCGTGACTTGGCTAGATCCAGATCGAAATCGAGATGCTGGTCGCTTTTGCGCATCACATAAAAAAAACGGGCGGCATCATTGCCCACTTCATTGCGCAATTCGCGCAGCGTGACGAATTCACCCGAACGGGTCGACATTTGCGCTTTCTGGCCGTTTCTGTAAAGCACCGCGAACTGCACCAGGGCGACATTCAGCCGCGAAGATTCCAAACCGAGCGCCGTCAATGCGCCCTTAACGCGTGCAATATAGCCGTGATGGTCTGCGCCCCAGACGTCGATAACCAGATCAAGACCGCGCCTGAATTTATCGACATGGTAGGCGATATCGCTTGCAAAGTAGGTGTACTGGCCGTTTTCCCGCTGCATGACCCGGTCTTTTTCGTCGCCGAACGCTGTTGAGCGGAACCATTTCGCGCCTTCTTTCAGATAAACATGATCGCGCTGCTCGAGTTCGCGTACCGCACTCTCAACATGACCGGACTCGAACAGGGAATATTCGGAGAACCAGCGGTCAAACGTTACACCGAATTCAGCGAGATCGTCTTTGCAATCTTTCAGCTGGGCTGCCAGGGCAAAGCGGTGCACAACCGCATAGCCTACTCCCAGCAGGCGCTTGGCATTGGCGATCAGGTCATCCAGGTGGCGTTCGGGATCACTCGCGGCATCAGCCGCGTCCTTGCTCGCCTCGGCCCAGAATTTTTGATACTGGCCGCCGTTCAGTTTGCGCAAATCAGCGGCCATGGCGCGCACGTAGTCACCCCGATAGGCATTGGAGGGGAACAGCACGCTTTCCCCGCCCTGTTCGATGTAGCGCAGCCATGTCGATAACGCCAGGATATCCATCTGCCGCCCGGCATCATTGACGTAGTACTCGCGGCTCACGTCGAATCCCGCCGCCTGCAGAATAGCAGCTAGGCTGGCGCCATAAGCCGCTCCGCGCCCGTGCCCGACGTGTAGCGGTCCCGTCGGATTAGCGGATACGAATTCCACCTGCGTTTTTTTGTCTTGTCCAAGGTTGCTGCAACCGTAGCGCTCTCCGGCAATGAGCACTCGGCCGACAATCTGCTGTTTGTAGGATTGTGTGAGGAACAGGTTGATGAATCCGGCTCCGGCCACCTCAGCTTTTTCAATCAAAGGTGAATCCGGAAGTACGGCAACCAGTTGCTGGGCAATTGCGCGCGGATTGGCACGCAGCGTCTTCGCAAGCTGCATGGCGACGTTACAGGCAAAGTCGCCATGTTGTGCCATCTTGGGTCGTTCAAGATGAATCGCCGCGGATGTCCCTGCGGGGGCGATTTTTTCGAGCGCAGCCTGAACCAATCCGGCGATCAGGGTTCGGGCGTCGGCGGGCGCGGTGGTCATTTGCGGGTCAAGAAAATACGCGGTTCAAAGGGCGGCGGATTTTGCCGCTAAGAGTCGCGGCCGTTGCCGAGAAAAGTGATGAATTCTAGCATGGCACAAGCATGATTCTTGTCAGAATTCGAGTGGATCAACGTCCAGCGACCAGCGCGCTGCCGTGCTGGCTTTGGCGGCAAGCAGCGGGTGCCAGTCATTGAGGAAACTACGCAATTTGGTCCGGGACTGCGCCTGCACCAGCAGTTGCGCACGCTCCCTCCCGTCCTTGCGCGTCATCTGCGCCGGCACCGGATCGAATACCGTGACTTCCACGGACAAGCCCCGCGCAGATGCCGCCGCAGCGTTCAGAAATTTCAAGGCGGTTTCCAGTTCTTGGGCTTCCGCACGCAGCAAAGCCTGATGAACGTATGGGGGGAATCCGGCCTGTTTACGCTCAGCCAGCTGCATGCGGGCAAACGAGGCGAAATCCTGTGCGCATAGTGCTGCGTAAAGCGGATGATCGGGAAACTGCGTCTGAATCAGAACCCTGCCGGGTGCCGTTCCTCGACCAGCCCTGCCCGCGACCTGGGTCAAGAGTGCATACAGGCGTTCTGCAGCGCGAAAGTCGCTGCTGTAGAGCATGCTGTCGGCGTTGACCACGCCGACCAGGCTCAAATGCGGGAAATCATGTCCTTTGGCGAGAATCTGCGTGCCGATGAGAATATCGACATCGCGACCTTTAATGCGTTCGCGCATATCTTGCCAGACCCCGCTGCGTCGCGTCGTGTCGCGGTCAATGCGCAGAATTCGGGCACTCGGAAACTGCCGAGCCAGACTGGCCTCTATGCGCTGGGTTCCCTGACCGACGGGGGCTAGGTCGGTCTCACCACAATCCGGGCAGGAGGTCGGTACCGGACGTTCATGTCCGCAATGATGGCAGCGCAAAATACGGTCACGCAGGTGCACAACTAGACGTGAGGAGCAGCGGCGGCACTCGGGCATCCATCCGCAACTGTCGCACAGAAATACCGGCGCATATCCACGGCGATTGATGAAAATCAGGCTTTGCTCGTTGCGAGCCGTACGCTCGCCGATAGCGGACATCAACGGTATGGCCAGTCCGTCCGTCTGTGGTTGCCGGCGCAGATCGACGCAGGAAATCTTTGGCAATCCCGTCTTGATGCGTGTGGTCAGCTTCAGCAGACGATAGCGTTGGTCCGTGGCGTTGCGCCAGGTTTCCAATGCCGGTGTTGCGGAACCGAG
>JAYOED010000001.1:7543-60006 GCA_038106575.1 Burkholderiales bacterium | reverse complement strand
AGCGTTGGTCCGTGGCGTTGCGCCAGGTTTCCAATGCCGGTGTTGCGGAACCGAGTACCACGGGAATGCCGTGCTGCCGTGCGCGGGTGACAGCCAGATCACGTGCCGAATAACGAAAACCTTCACTTTGCTTGAAGGAGGTGTCATGTTCTTCGTCGACGACGATTAACCCGAGTTCCGGCATTGGAGTGAATACCGACAATCGAGTACCAAGTACGATGCGGGCTTTACCCGTGCGTGCAGCCTGCCAGCGTCGCGTACGCTCGCCATCAGCAAGGCCGCTGTGCAGCGTGGCAACGGGGGTGCCTGGAAAACGCGCTATCACCAGCTGTTCGAGCTGCGGCGTCAATACGATTTCCGGAACCAGCAGTAGCACCTGGGCGTTTCGTGCCAGGGCCGCTGCCATGGCGTACAAATAAACCTCAGTTTTACCGCTGCCGGTGATTCCCCACAGCAGAAGTGGCTGGTAGGTACCCAGAGCGGAGATGATAGTTTCAACCGCTGCAGCCTGCTCTGTGTTCAGCTGATGTCTGGCGACCGCTGGGTTCGGCGCGTTATTACTTGACGGTTCATCGCTACTGGCCGGCACGACCCAACTCTGATCGATGAAAAACCTGAGCGCGCGCTGCGCCGCCGCGCCGGCCGCAGCGATTTCTTCATGATTTATTACAGCCCGGGTTTGCAGTTGCGCCAGCAACGTATGCCGGGCTGGTACGCGTGATGACAGCTGGGCGGCATCCACGCTTCTGCCTATGGTTGACAGCGCCCACGCCGGTGGGTGCGATTCGCGGCTGCGGATGCGGCGCAGCGCGGCGGGCAGAGTCATCAGGATGGCTGCCCCGAGTGGATACACGTAATATTCCGCAGCAAACTCGATCAGTCGCAGATCAGCGCGGCGCAGCAACGGCGCGCTGTCCAGAACGGCCAACACGCGCCTCAACTTGGTTTCGGGCACTTCGCTGTCAGCCGGGTGCGCGACCACGACACCGATCATTTTCTGCCGACCGAACGGTACCAATAACCGTGCACCAACGGTTGCCATCGAATCGTCGCAACGATAATCAAAGAGGCGTGCGACCGGTACATCGAGCGCGACGCGGACCAGACTCATCGGATGGGGAGCAAGGTTAATCCGGGATATTCACCGGAATTGTAGAAACTGCAGCCAACCTCTTTGTGAACAAGGCATTGCATGTGATTTGGGCTGTGGATAACCCTGTTGATTAACGCGATAGCCATTAGTGTGACGGGATAACAAAAAAAGCCCCGGGGAATCACAGGCGAATCTACAAATAAAATTCAATTAAAACAATAATTTATAAACTTTCTAGAGGTTGCTGCTGGATCATGGCCTGGAAAACGTCGTAACCCTTTGCTGTGCATAAGCTTTTGGGGCTTATGGAGTTGAATATTCTTCAGTGATACTGACGACTCAAATCATGTACGGCTTCAACCAGCGCGCCTACATGATCGGGCGGCGTAAATTGGGACACGCCGTGTCCGAGGTTGAATACGTGACCGGATCCCTTTCCGTACTGACACAGAATTTTTTCGACCTGCGCGGTGATAGTCGCCGGAGGGCTGAACAGAACCATTGGGTCGAGATTGCCCTGCAGCGCGACCTTTTCTCCCACACGGCGCCGTGCGGCACCGATATCCACGGTCCAGTCCAGTCCGACGCCGTTGCAGCCGATGGCGGCAATGTCTTCCAGCCACAGTCCGCCGCCCTTGGTGAAGACGATGCTCGGCACTGGCTGGCCGTTCCATTCGCGATGCAATCCTTTGACTACGCGTTGCAGGTAAGCCAGCGAGAATTCGCGGTAAGCCGCGTCTGCAAGTGCGCCGCCCCAGGTATCGAAAACCATGACTGCCTGCGCGCCAGCCTCGATTTGCGCGTTCAGGTAGTCAATCACCGCCTGGGCATTGATTTCCAGTATCCGGTGCAGAAGATCGGGGCGTGCATAAAGCATGGTCTTTATGGTGCGAAAGTCGTCACTGCCGCCGCCTTCGATCATGTAGCAAGCGAGGGTATAGGGGCTGCCCGAAAATCCGATCAGGGGTACTTTATTGTCAAGTTCGCGGCGTATCTGGCGAACTGCGTCGAGCACATAGCCCAGTTTTTCCCGGGGATCAGGTGAAACAAGACGATTTATTGCGGCTTCATCACGCAGCTGACGTTCAAATTTCGGGCCTTCGCCTTCGGCGAAATACAGGCCGAGGCCCATCGCATCGGGAACGGTCAGGATATCGGAGAACAGGATGACGGCATCCAGCGGGAAACGCGCTAGCGGCTGCAGCGTAACCTCGGTGGCATAGTCGGGATTCTTCGCCAGACCGAGAAAACTGCCGGCGCGTTTGCGGGTGGCGTTGTATTCGGGCAGATAGCGGCCGGCCTGGCGCATGATCCACACCGGTGTGTAGGATGTCGGCTGCCGCAGCAACGCGCGCATCAGCGTATCGTTTTTGAGAGACGCCATCAACGGGGAAGTTCAGAGCTTCCCATCAGAAACTCGTCTACCGCGCGCGCGCACTGACGTCCTTCGCGAATCGCCCAGACCACCAGCGACTGGCCGCGGCGCATATCGCCTGCGGCAAATACCTTGTCAACCGAGGTCCGGTAATTCTCGGTATCGGCCAGCACATTGCTGCGGTTGTCCTTGGCTACTCCCAATTGTTTGAGCAGGCCACCCTGCACCGGGCCCAGAAAGCCCATTGCTAGCAACACCAGATCGGCCTTGATAGTGAATTCCGAACCAGGAATTTCCTGCATGCGACCGTCTTTCCACTCCAGCCGGGAAGCAACCAGTTTTTCTACCTTGCCGTTCTTGCCTTCGAAACGCTTGGTCGCAACCGACCAGTCACGCTTGCAGCCCTCCTCGTGGGAACTCGAGGTGCGCAGTTTGACCGGCCAATAGGGCCACACCATGGGCTTGTCTTCCTGGACCGGGGGTTGCGGCAGCAATTCGAACTGGGTGACCGATGCGGCGCCATGCCGGTTCGAGGTGCCGACGCAGTCCGACCCGGTGTCACCGCCGCCGATGACGACCACGTGCTTGCCGGTGGCTTTGATCTGTCCCGGGACCCTGTCTCCGGCCACCACCTTGTTCTGCTGCGGTAGGAATTCCATAGCGAAATGCACGCCATCGAGACCGCGCCCTGGCACCGGCAGATCGCGCGGATTTTCGGCGCCGCCGGCCATGACCACGGCATCAAATTTGGCAAGCAGTTTATCGGCGGGAACCGCCCCGCCCACATTCTGCTTGACGCGGAACTCGACACCCTCGGCGCTCATCTGTCTAACACGGCGGTCGATCAGGTGTTTTTCCATCTTGAAGTCGGGAATGCCATAGCGCAGCAGGCCACCGATGCGATCCGCTTTTTCAAATACGACTACCGAATGACCGGCACGTCCCAGTTGCTGGGCGCAGGTCATGCCCGCCGGTCCCGAGCCGATGACAGCGACCTTCTTTCCGGTTTTCACGGCCGGCGGTTGGGGCACAACCCATCCCGAAGACCACCCTTTGTCGATGATCGCGTGCTCGATCGACTTGATGCCGACTGGATCGTTGTTGATGTTCAACGTGCAAGCTGCCTCGCATGGTGCCGGGCAGACACGGCCAGTAAATTCGGGAAAATTGTTGGTCGAATGCAGGGTATCGAGCGCCCTCTGCCAGTCCTGGCGGAAAATCAGGTCATTCCAGTCGGGGATGATGTTGTTAATGGGGCAACCGCTCATACAGAAAGGCGTGCCGCAGTCCATGCAGCGTGCGCCCTGAAGTCCGGCGGCTTCATCGTTGAGATGATCGACGAATTCGCGCCAGTGTTTGAGCCGCTCCTGCGGAGATTCCGCGGCTTCGTTCAGCCGCTCATATTCCAAAAATCCTGTTACTTTCCCCATGACAATCCGATCCCAGTACATCACCCGCTAGGGTGAACAAATTAAAATTGTTTCAGTGCAGTCTGATGCCTGTGTCAGGCCGCAACTTTTTTGCCCTTCGCCCCCGGTTCGCCAAGTGCGCGCCGGTATTCGTTTGGGAACACCTTGACGAATTTGGCGCGCTCTGTCGACCAGTCAGTGAGTATCCGCTGCGCGCGGGTGCTGCCGGTCAATTGAGCTTGATTTTCGATCATCCGTTTGACAATGACTTCATCCGCCTCACCGAGATGCCAGACATCACGCGGTACTTTTGCATCCTGTTCGGCTTCCGTCAGCAGCGGTTCGAGCGCGACCATGGCCGTATTGCAATGCGCGGCGAAGCTGTTGTCCTCGTCGTAAACGTAGGCGATGCCGCCGGACATGCCGGCGGCAAAATTGCGTCCGGCTAAACCCAGCACGACAACTGTGCCGCCGGTCATGTATTCGCAGCAATGATCGCCGACACCCTCTACCACGGCATGCGCACCCGAATTGCGTACGGCAAACCGCTCCCCGGCGACGCCGCGGAAATAGGCTTCCCCAGCAATCGCCCCGTAAAGCACGACGTTGCCGGTGATAATGTTCTGCGTCGGTTCGCCGCGGAACTTAGGCGAGGGCTGAACGATGATGCGCCCTCCCGACAGGCCCTTGCCGCAGTAGTCGTTGGTATCGCCGATCAGATCCAAAGTGATGCCTCGGGCGAGGAATGCGCCCAGACTCTGGCCAGCACTGCCGGCAAAACGCACGTGGATTGTGTCGTCAGGCAAGCCCTCGTGACCATAGCGCTTCGCAACTTCGCCAGAGAGCATGGTGCCCACTGTGCGATTGATGTTGCGAATCGGCATGTCGATCGATACTTTTTCTCCACGCTCGAGCGCTGGTCCAGCCAGTTCGATCAGCCGGTGGTCTAGCGCCTTGTCGAGACCGTGATTCTGGCTTTCGTTGTGGAAGCGTGCGATCCCCGGCGCGACCTGGGGCTGATGGAAGATTTGACTAAAATCAAGCCCTTGGGCTTTCCAGTGGGCGATTCCTTTGCGCATGTCAAGCAGATCGGAGCGGCCGATGAGGTCGTCGAAATTGCGGATGCCAAGCTGGGCCATCAGCTCGCGGATTTCCTCGGCGACAAAGAAGAAGTAATTGATGACATGCTCCGGTTTGCCGGAGAACTTCTTGCGCAGCACCGGATCCTGGGTGGCGACGCCCACCGGGCAGGTGTTCAGATGGCACTTGCGCATCATGATGCAGCCTTCGACCACCAGCGGGGCCGTCGCGAAACCGAACTCGTCTGCGCCGAGCAGTGCGCCGATGACGACGTCACGCCCGGTTTTTATCTGGCCGTCGACCTGCACCGCGATACGCCCGCGCAGCCGGTTCAGCACCAGGGTCTGCTGGGTTTCGGCAAGGCCGAGTTCCCAGGGCGTGCCCGCATGCTTGATCGAGGACCACGGGCTTGCGCCGGTACCGCCGTCATGGCCTGAAATAGTGACGTGGTCTGCCTTGGCTTTGGCAACGCCGGCAGCCACCGTACCGACACCGACCTCGGATACCAGCTTGACGCTGATGGAAGCGCTGGAGTTGCTGTTCTTCAGATCGTGGATCAGCTGCGCCAGATCCTCAATCGAATAGATGTCGTGATGCGGCGGCGGCGAAATCAATTCAACACCTGGAGTGGAATAGCGTAGCTCGGCGATGTATTCCGAAACCTTGCGTCCGGGCAGCTGTCCGCCTTCACCGGGCTTGGCGCCCTGAGCCATCTTGATCTGTATCTGCTCGGCGCTGGCCAGATATTCGGCAGTGACGCCGAAACGGCCCGAAGCGACCTGTTTAATTTTGGATTTCAGCAGATCGCCTTCCTGGAGGGCGATGTCCTGCTCGACGCGCCCCTGTCCCAGCCGTGACATCAGCGATTCACCGGCTTTGACCGGTGCAAAACGTTTGCGGTCTTCGCCGCCCTCGCCGGTGTTGGATTTACCACCGAGTCGATTCATGGCTACGGCCAGCGTGGTGTGGGCTTCAGTCGATATCGAACCCAGGGACATGGCGCCGGTGGAAAAGCGTTTGACGATTTCCTTCGCAGGTTCGACTTCCTCGATCGCTATCGGCGTGCACTGGTCGAAGCGGAACTCGAACAGTCCGCGGAATGTCATGTGCCGCGCTGACTGATCGTTGATCAGGTTAGCATATTCCTTGTACGTCGACGCGCTGTTGGTGCGTGCAGCATGCTGCAGCTTGGCAATCGCGTCCGGCGTCCACATGTGATTTTCGCCACGTATCCGCCATGCATATTCGCCGCCGGCATCGAGTGCGCCGGCAAGTACCGGGTCGCCGCTGAATGCGCTACGGTGGGTGCGTATCGCTTCTTCGGCCACCTCGAATACGCCGATGCCGCCGACGTTGGAAACCGTTCCGACAAAGTATTTGTCGACCAGGGTCCGCGACAGGCCGATGGCTTCGAAAATCTGCGCGCCTGTGTAGGACATGTAGGTCGAGATGCCCATCTTCGACATGACTTTGCGCAAGCCCTTGCCGACGGCCTTGACGAAATTCTTGATGGCCTTGTTGCCGTCGACATTGGCGCCCATCTGGCCGCTCTCGGCCATGTGCAGTATGGTTTCCAGCGCGAGATAAGGGTGTACGGCTTCGGCGCCGTAGCCGCCGAGCAGGGCGAAATGATGCACTTCTCTTGCTGATCCGGTTTCAATGACCAGGCCAGCACTGGTGCGCAGCCCTTTGTCGACGAGGTGGTTATGACCGGTGGCGAGCGCGAGCAACGCCGGAACCCCGACATATTCGCGGTCGACCCGGCGATCAGAAATGATAATGATCGAATAACCGGCACGCACCGCATCCTCGGCCTGGGCCGCTAGGCTGGCCAGCCGGGCCTCGATGGCTTCCTTGCCCCAAGACACCGGATAAGTGATATCGAGTTCGAATGATTTGAATTTGCTGTCGGTGTAAGCCTCGATGTGCCGGATTTTTTCCATCTCAAAGAAATCGAGCACTGGCTGGCTGACTTCCAGCCTGATCGGCGGATTCATTTCATCAATGCCCAGCAGATTCGGTCTGGGGCCGATGAACGACACCAGCGAGGTCACCAGTTCTTCTCGGATTGGATCAATGGGAGGATTGGTGACCTGTGCGAACAGCTGTTTGAAGTAGTTATATAGCCCTTTGTTCTTGTTTGATAAAACGGCAAGAGGAGAATCGTTACCCATGGAGCCGGTAGGCTCCTCGCCGTTGCAGGCCATGGGCACAAGCAGGAACTTGAGGTCTTCTTGGGTATAACCGAATGCTTGTTGACGGTCGAAAAGCGGTACCCGGCTGCGTTCCGGTTGCACTTTCTGGCTTTCTACATCGTCCAGCTTGACGCGGATGCGCTCCATCCACTCGGAATACGGTTTGGCCGAGGCCAGAGTCTCCTTGAGTTCACGGTCGTCAATGATTCGTCCCTTTTCGAGATCGACTAGGAACATCTTGCCGGGCTGCAGGCGCCACTTCTTGACGATCTTTTCCTCAGGAATCGGCAGGCAGCCGCATTCCGAGCCCATTATGACCAGATCATCGTCAGTGACGATATAACGCGCCGGTCGCAAACCGTTGCGATCGAGGGTTGCCCCGATCTGGCGTCCGTCGGAAAACGCGATTGCAGCGGGACCATCCCAAGGCTCCATCATGGCGGCATGGTATTCATAGAAAGCGCGGCGGCTGGGATCCATTAGGGCATGACCTTCCCACGCTTCCGGAATCATCATCATCACGGCGTGCGCGATCGAATAGCCGCTCATGACCAGCAGTTCGAGCGCGTTGTCAAAGGAAGCCGAATCTGACTGCCCCGGATAAATCACCGGCCACAGCTTGTCGAGATCCTTGCCAAGCACGAGACTGGAGATCGCACCCTGTCGTGCACGTACCCAGTTGACATTGCCGCGCAGGGTGTTGATCTCGCCGTTGTGGGCGATCATGCGGAAGGGGTGTGCCAGATCCCAGGTTGGGAAAGTATTGGTCGAAAAACGCTGGTGCACCAATGCCAGCGCTGAAACTACCCGTGGGTCCTGCAAATCCTTGTAATAGGTTCCGACCTGCGACGGCATCAGCATACCTTTGTAGACGATGGTGCGCGCCGACATCGTCGGAACCCAGAATTCGGTGCCATGAGCCAGCTTCAGCGAGCGGATGGCGTGCCCGGCGCTTTTGCGGATGACGTAGAGCTTGCGCTCCAGCGCGTCGGTGACACGGATGGCCGGACTGCGGCCGATAAACACCTGGCGGATGATTGGCTCAACTCCGCGCACCGATTCGCCCAGGTCCTCACTGTCGACCGGTACGTCGCGCCAGCCCAGCAAAGTCTGTCCTTCGTCCTTGATCGCGCGCTCGATTTCATACTCGCAGGCCAGTCTGGAAGCAGGTTCTCGCGGCAGGAACACCATGCCGATGCCATAGTGGCCGGGAGGCGGCAACTTGACGCCCTGCTTGGCCATTTCCTCGTGAAAGAACGCATCCGGAATCTGGATCATGATCCCAGCGCCGTCGGAAGCTTTGGGGTCTGCACCGACCGCGCCGCGGTGTGTCAGGTTGCGCAGAATGGTCAGGCCCTGTTCGATGATGTCGTGACTTTTCTTGCCTTTGATGTGCGCGATGAAACCGACGCCGCAGGCGTCGTGTTCGTGACCGCCGTCGTATAGGCCCTGGGGTTGCGGCAAGTGTGGATGCGCCATCAAAACCTCTTTAAAACCACTTAAAATCAAATGGTTGTAGTCAATAATGCTGCGACGCCACAACCTGTAGAATAAAAAATACGAACCCGGAGTGAAACCCGATAAGTCTACCTCCATCAAAGGGTTGCCACAACCATCCGTGGCCCTGAAAACCGCAAGAAAAACTCAGCCGACTTCGATGGAAAACAGGCGTCGGTATTCGGCGATGGCGTAACGATCGGTCATGCCGGCAATGTAGTCGGCGATTGCACGCGGCGCACCGTCAAGGGCTCGGCCCTGGAATTCGGGGGGCAGTAGCCCGGGTTCTGTTAGAAAAGCCTGGAACAGTTCGTTGATGATGCGACGCGCCTTAGCACTCATTCGGGATACCCGGTAATGGCGGTACAGGTTGGCGCGCAGGAACTGCTTGAGTTCGGTTTGATCGCGCTGGATTCGTTCAGAAAAACCGATCATCACCGGCGCACGTCGCACTTCATCAATGGATTGCGGTGCGTAATGCCGAATTGTTGCGGCGCTATGGCGGATCAGATCGGTCACCAAGGTATTGATCATGCGTCGGACGGTTTCATGCACCAGGCGTCGTCCGTCGATTTTGGGAAACGCCTTCAATGCCGCCCGCATATGCCGACGGAAAATGGCCACTGACAACAGCTTTTCGATATTCAAGAGGCCGGAACGGATGCCGTCGTCGACGTCGTGGTTGTTGTAGGCAATTTCATCCGCGACATTGGCAATCTGGGCCTCGAGTCCTGGACGCTGACGCCTGAGAAACCTTTCGCCAACATCACCCAGCGGGCGGGCGTTTTTGAGCGAACAATGTTTGAGGATGCCTTCACGCGTTTCGAAAGTCAGATTGAGTCCGTCAAACGCGCCGTAACTCTGCTCGAGAACGTCGACTACCCGCAGTGACTGGAGGTTGTGTTCGAACCCCCCGTAGGGCCGCATGCACGAATTAAGCGCATCCTGTCCGGTATGGCCGAACGGTGTGTGTCCGAGATCATGCGCGAGAGCGATAGCTTCCGTCAGGTCTTCGTCCAGTCCCAGTCTGCGTGCGATCGATCTTCCAAGCTGGGCCACCTCAAGGCTGTGCGTCAGGCGAGTACGGAAAAGGTCGCCTTCGTGATTGACGAAAACCTGGGTCTTGTACTCAAGCCGCCTGAATGCAGTGGAGTGGATGATACGATCGCGATCCCGCTGGTATTCGGTTCTACCCCGCGGAGGCGCTTCACGATGACGGCGTCCGCGAGAGCGGGTCACCCCTGCAGCGTAAGACATCAGTTCAGCCGGCATGGACGCCTTCGCTGCCAAGAACGATTGCAAGGGTTTCAGCAGGGACACGAGCGCTGGTAAAGGCCTCCCCAATCCTACGCAATAGGACGAAGCGGATTTCTCCCCCTTCCACTTTTTTGTCGTGACCCATCAATTCGATATAACGATCAACCCCGAGTACAGGGCCAAGCACGGGTAATCGGGCACGTTTAAGAAGCTCGATAGTTCGTTGAACCGAAGACCGGTCCAGCAACCCCATGCGTTCCGATACGCGTGCGGCAATTACCATACCGGCGGCTACAGCCTCACCGTGAAGCCACTGGCCGTAGCCAAGCCCCGACTCAATGGCGTGACCAAAGGTATGACCGAGATTAAGCAATGCCCGCACACCCTGTTCCGTTTCATCTTTTGCGACTATGACGGCTTTATTGCGGCATGAAACCTCGATGGCATGAGTCAGTGCAGCCGGATCACGCGCAAGCAGGTTTTCAATGTTTGATTCCAGCCAGACGAAAAATGCCTCATCTCCGATCAGACCGTATTTGATGACTTCGGCAAGACCCGCCGAGAGTTCGCGATCGGGGAGCGTCTTCAGCGTATCGGTATCGGCAATGACGGCTTTTGGCTGGTAAAACGCCCCGATCATGTTTTTGCCGAACGGGTGATTGATGGCTGTCTTTCCGCCGACCGAAGAATCCACCTGGGCAAGCAGAGTGGTCGGCACCTGCAGATAAGGTGCGCCACGTTGGAATGTCGCAGCAGCAAATCCGGTCAGATCCCCGATGACCCCGCCCCCCAAGGCGATCAAAGTGGTTTTTCGTTCCGCGCGGGCGGACAGCAATGCGTCAAAAATCTTGTTGAGAGAATGCCAGGTTTTCTGGTCTTCGCCATCCGGAAGAATGATGGATTCGACGGAAATTCGGTGCTTATTGAGGGCCGTCATGAGGGCATCAAGATACAGGGGCGCGACGATAACGTTGGTAATAACGGCAACCCGGGGCTGCGACAGATGTTTTGCTATGAGTTCGCCACGTCCTAACAGACCAGGCCCGATATGGATGGGATAGCTGCGGTCTGCCAGATTAACCTTCAATTCCGTAACAGGGGTCGGTTTTACCATGAGAGTGGTTTCAGATTTGAGCCCGCCCGTCGCGAAGATCCAGTTCGGTCAGACGATGCTGAATATGAGATGTCAGGGAAGATACGGTTTGTACCCCGGTATCAACGACAAGGTCAGCCAATTCGGAATACAGAGGATCGCGCTGTGCATGCAATTCCTTCAGGGTTGCCAGCGGATCCTGCGTCTGCAGTAGGGGACGATTGCGGTCACGGCGAGTGCGTCGCCACAAGTCTTCGGGCTGGGCGCGCAGGTAGATTACGCATCCGCGTCCTTGCAGTGAATTTCGGTTCGCCGACGTTAGCACAGCACCCCCGCCGGTAGCGAGAACGATTCCTTGCTTGGCTGTCAGCGCTTCAATCATTTTTTCCTCGCGCGCCCGGAAGCCCGCCTCTCCTTCGATTTCAAATATCAATGGTATTTTGACCCCGGTCGTGCGTTCGATTTCAGCATCGGAATCATAAAAGGTCTTGCCGGTGCGTTTGGCTAGCATGCGGCCCACTGTAGTTTTGCCGGCGCCCATCAGTCCGACGAGGAAAATATTGCCCGGACCGGACCGAGGAGAATGTTCAATAGATTGCATGCCTCGATTCTAGCGGAAGGCGGTTGCATGCAGTGGCGAGAGCCAAAAACAAAAAGGGCGGCGCAACAGCGCCACCCCTGTTCCTTACGGAATGAATTTGCGCAAAGTCGCGCCTTCCTTGAGGATTTTCGGGGTAACGAAGATCAGTAGCTTAAGCTGGTCATCAACCCGTTGGTTGTTTTTGAAGATAAACCCGACATAAGGTAGATCGCCGAGAACCGGAACCTTTGTCGTCGTGGAACGATCGTCCTGAGTGTAGATGCCGCCAATGACCAAGGTTCCACCATCTAAACGTTGAAATCTGCTTGGTATCAATCTAAGGCCCTAACAGGGTGTGTTGTCCGACGCCGTCCTTGTTGATTCTGAGGTTCATGATGACGTTGTCGTCCGGCGTGACCTGCAGCTTGACCTTCAGCGACGGCGCATCCTGTTTCAGGTTTTAGCGAAGGATATTCGACGACATGGCCATGCTGAAGAAGGGATTGGCGACGGAAGTCTAAACATGGGTATGTTTGGCGACCGCTTCATCCATGCCGGGAATCGCGGCACACACGCATATGGTCAACCTTTTGTATTGCGTGGATGAGAAAAAGCACTGTGTCGCGCGTGCGATTCCGAGTCCCCGTGAATCCATAAAAGGCTGCAGAACCTCGGATTCATAATTATTGGGAAGACCACCTGCCCGCTTGGCCGATTCGTCCTCTTCTGCGGAAAGCCAGAACTTGTTCTGGATGTTTTGGGTCAGCTGCGCACCGCCGAAGGGCTGTTCGCAAATGTAAACCGATTGATTATTTTGCGGCACGTTGACGTTCGTCGTTGACGCGCCGATATCAACGACAGCAATGTTAATGTCATACCCCCGCTCCGGCATGGCCGCTTTGATCAATTCGAAAGCCGATCGCGCGGCGAAAAAAATCAACATCGATTACGAGCGCTTTTTATCTTGCGCCCTCGGCTAGGGCGACAAAGACTTCAATTTTGTCCTTGCGCGAAGCCGCGATCATTACCTCCAAGTCCTCGGGGCTGTTCGAAGCCGGGACCACGATCTGGTAATCCAGATTAACCTCGTCTAGGGAAAACCGGATGTATTCGTTGGCCCGCAACTCGACTTCATTACCAAGATCATCGTCGTTCTGGCCCGCTGAAACGAGAATCTTGTTGCTGATGACGGCGGCGTTGGGCAGTGCCAGCGCGAGATTCTTGAAATTGCTGCCCAGTTTTTTGTGGCATCGCTTGACAGCTTCGATGATCGCGTCGTGATTGTTAATGTTTCCCTCGACGACGGATTCCGGGGGCAGGGGCTCGATGGCTTGCCTCTCCAGGCGGTAGCAACCCTTGCCCGCATCGGCAACCTCCACTATTTTGACCGCGGACGAACTGATGTCAACGCCAATCGACGGGGGCATCTTGGGCTTGAAAAAGCTTTCGATGCCATCGAAACTAAGACGGAATTTTCCTTAACCTATATATTTTTAGGGAAAAATACCTATATCTTACTTTAGATAATAACAGCAACCTTCTATTAGACAGAGACTTTTTGTTGCGTTACCTTTGGAGGGTGATGCGCCTATAATGCTGTCGCGTCAAGGTCAACTCTGCAGGATTTTTCGGACTCGAGCAATAATATTTTGCAATATATGTGATGCGTAACCCGCAGATTTATTTGACTTTTTTCACAAAATTAAATTTCCACTAGATGTCTGTTCGTTGGTGGGTAATCCCACTATTAATTGCGTTTTTACTGGCTGTAGCCGGTGCTCTTATCGTCGGTTTTACGTCGGTATTGGTTTATCCGACGTTGCCTTCGCTTGAGGCACTGTCCGACTACCGTCCGAAGATACCCCTCAGAGTCTACAGTGCAGACGGAAAACTGATTGGCGAATTTGGCGAAGAGCGCCGCAGTGTCGTTTCGCTGGACCAAACTCCCAAGAACCTGATCAACGCGATCGTTGCCGCGGAAGATGAGCGTTTCTATCAGCACGGTGGAGTGGATTATGTCGGCGTTGCCCGGGCAGCGTTGTCGAATTTTGTGTCTGGCGGTGCTCGCCAGGGTGCATCCACGATCACCATGCAGGTTGCGCGCAATTTCTTTCTGACAAAGGAAAAAACGCTTATCCGGAAATTCAATGAAATGCTGCTGGCTTTCAAAATCGAAGCCAACTTTAGCAAGCAGCAAATTCTTGAGCTTTATATCAATCAGATTTACCTCGGGCAGCGCGCCTATGGATTTGCGGCTGCCGCGCAGATTTACTATGGAAGGCCTCTGGCTGAGCTATCGGTTGGTGAACATGCAATGCTGGCGGGCCTACCCAAGGCGCCTTCGAGCTTGAATCCGATTGCCAATCCCGCACGAGCGAAACTGCGCCAGCAATACGTGCTGCGCCGGATGCGCGAACTGGGCATGATTAAAGCGCAGGAAATGACAGAGGCGGCGAAAGAGCCAGTGGCCGCCAAGCAGGCGTTAAATAAATATCCTGTGCAAGCGGAATTTCTTGCCGAGATGGTCAGAGCTTATATGTTCGGTCGCTACGGCCAAGAGGCTTATACGCGTGGATTTAAAGTGCATACCACCCTGCGCTCAGAGCACCAGAAAGCCGCGTATGAGGCGTTGCGCAAGGGAGTTTTGGAATATGACCACAGACATGGATATCGCGGTCCCGAAGCCTATGTAGAGTTGAAGGGGGAGCCAACCGATGAACGCCTCGAGGAAGCGCTGCAGGATATAGCGGATAGCGACGAAATTTTTCCTGCAATAGTGCTTGAAGCCACGTCAAAAATGGTGCGCGTTTACCGATCAGGCGGGGAGCGCATCACCATAACCGGGGATGCACTGAAATTTGCTGCACGGTTTCTGGGAGGGAAGGTTGCGGCTAATCAAAGAATTCGCCGCGGCGCCGTCGTCAGGATCATTCGCAACGAAAAATCCCAATGGCAGATTACGCAGCTGCCAACGGTAGAGTCGGCACTGGTGACCGGCGATCCTCGAACGGGCGCGATATACGCCCTTGTTGGAGGTTTCGATTTCAGCCGCAACCAGTTTAACCACGTTACCCAGGCGTTGCGCCAGCCGGGCTCTAGTTTTAAGCCTTTCGTCTATTCCGCGGCCCTGGAAAAAGGCTTTACACCGGCTACGGTGATCAATGATGCGCCGCTGACTTTTACGGCTGAGCAGACTGGATCCGAAGACTGGGAGCCGAAAAATTATGACGGTAAGTTTGATGGTCCGATGCGCTTGCGAATGGCGCTTGCAAAATCTAAGAACCTGGTTTCGGTGCGTGTATTGCAGGCGATCGGCCCGCTGTATGCGCAGGACTATGTCACCCGCTTCGGATTTGATCCGAAACTGCATCCTCCCTACCTGACCATGGCGCTTGGGGCGGGTAGCGTTACCCCTTTACAAATGCTCGGCGCCTACTCGGTGTTTGCAAACGGAGGTTTTCGAGTGATGCCTTACTATGTCGAGCGCATTGAGGATACGAAGGGGGCCACTTTGCTGGTCAATCAACCGCAGGTCGCGGGAGAGTCCGCGGAGCGGGTAGTAGATCCGCGCAATGCCTTCATCATGACCAGCATCATGCGAGATGTGGTGAAAGTGGGAACCGCGGTGAGGGCCATGAAACTCAAACGCACGGATCTCGCCGGGAAAACCGGGACCACGAATGATTTCGTTGATGCCTGGTTTTGCGGCTTTCATCCGGGCTTAGTTGCCATTGCGTGGATGGGATTTGACCGGCCGAAAACGCTGGGCAAAAACGAAACCGGAGGCAGCGCAGTCTTGCCGATCTGGGTGAATTACATGGGTGCGGTACTTAAAAGCGAACCTGAAGAGCCTTTCAATCCTCCGGCCGGAGTGATTACCGTTCAGGTGGATCCGGAAACCGGATTGCGTGCAAAAGAAGACACGGGCATCAGCGAGTATTTTTACGAGGAATTTCCCGCACCCAAGCAATCTTCAGAACAAGAATCCGGTAACGTGAAAGCGCCCGACAAGGTGAGGGCCCAGTTGTTCTAATTTATTGGTTTTCCTTAGGGTTTGGTGGCGAGCAGGAGCGCGATATGTCCAGGGAACGCGGCCGCGATGATGTTCGCAGCATGATCGCCGTTCACGCCGCGAGGCTGATGGCGCAGGACGGAATCGAAGACTACAGATTAGCCAAACGCAAGGCAGCTAAACAGCTTGGCATCCCTGATACCCAAAAATTGCCGGCAAACGAAGAAATCGATGTCGCGTTACGCGAATATCAGGGCATCTATCGTGGCGGTGAACAATCGCGACAAGTGCGGGTTTTGCGGGAATATGCGATCCGGATCATGCGCGAGTTGGAGGCCTTTGCGCCGCATCTGACGGGTTCGGTGCTGACCGGCACTGCAGGACCCTATGCAGGCATACGCCTTCAATTGTTTGCGGATAACGCAAAGCAGGTGGAACATTTTCTGCTAGATCGTGCAATAAATTACAGAGCCACGCAGGCTAGATACTACGCAGGAAACGAGCAGGCGGGCTTTCCGGTCTTCACAATGAAATATGAAGGCGTGACAGTAGAGTTGACAGTATTTGACACCGGTGACATGAGGGCTCCGATACGCTCAACACGTGAAGGCAGGGCTATCGTGCGAGCCAGGCTTGCTGCAGTAGAGGCTTTATTGAAAAAGTCTTGACTTAAAAGCGAGCTTCCCGGATCCACCGGGCAGCATCCAGTGCAAAGTAAGTCAATATGCCATCGGCGCCGGCGCGTTTGAATGCTAGCAACGCCTCTATTGCGCAGCTGCGTTCATCGATCCAGCCATTACGTGCGGCGGCTTTCAGCATGGCGTACTCGCCGCTCACCTGATAGACGTAGGTCGGGGCAAGATACTGATCTTTTACCCTGCGGACGATATCCAGATAAGGTAGCCCGGGCTTGATCATGACCATGTCGGCACCTTCTTGCAGGTCCAGACCGACTTCCCATAGAGCTTCGTTGCTGTTTGCCGGATCCATCTGGTAATTGCGCTTGTCGCCCTTGCCCAACTGTTTTGCCGAGCCGACGGCATCGCGAAACGGGCCGTAAAAACCGGATGCATACTTGGCGGAGTAGGCCATGATGCGTGTGTGTATGAATCCTTTCTTGTCCAGAGCGGCACGAACGGCACCTACGCGACCGTCCATCATGTCCGAGGGGGCGACCACGTCGACTCCCGCTGCAGCGCAAATCGCCGCCTGTTTTTCCAGGATTGCGATGGTTTCGTCGTTCAACACACAACCATGGCGATCAACGACGCCGTCCTGTCCATGCGTCGTATAGGGGTCAAGCGCGACATCCGTTATGACCCCTAAATCGGGGAATCGCTTTTTCAATGCGGTTACTGCACGTGGCACAAGCCCCTTGGGATTGACTGCTTCGCGACCATCGGCTGTTTTCAGAGAGCGTTCAATGGCGGGAAACAGCGCGACTGCGGGTATGCCCAGTTGGACGCAGTTCGCAGAATGTGCCACCAGCTTGTCTATGGTGTAGCGACGTACACCGGGCATGGAATCCACGGGCTCGGTACGGTTTTCCCCGTCCATGACAAAAATCGGATAGATCAGATCATCTGTCGACAGGACATGTTCACGCATCAGGCGTCGAGAAAAATCATCCTTGCGCATACGGCGCATGCGAACTGAGGGGTATCGACCGAGTGGAAACATGGCGCTAAGACCTCGGAATTACGGGAGGTTTTTAATGACCCGCGAGGGCGGGAACTTCTGCAGATTATAGACGTCTGACGCTGTAGATGGCTTAGGCTTAGGCTTAGGCTTAAGCTTAGGCCGCCTCCCGCTTCTCCTCCCTGAGCGGGCGCCTTAATTTTAGTTAAGGCTTTTTTGGCCCCCGGTTTACTCCCCTTTACCGGGGGTTTTTTATGGCTTCAGTGACCTGGCGATCGCTGCCTGGGCTTCGCGCACCCCGATTTTGCGTAACCCGGAGAAAATCTGCACTGAAGACTCGATGGTGTGTCGCGCAAGTTCCGCCATCGCCACTGTCAATGCCTTTTCCGCCTGCTGGCGGGTCAGCTTGTCCGACTTGGTCAACAAGACATGCACAGGTTTACCGGTAGGCGCGAGCCAATCGAGCAGATAGTGGTCCAATGGCGTGATTCCATGACGGATATCTGAAACGATTACCAATAGTTTCAATGAGTTACGATTATTTATGTAAGTGCTTATTAACTCGCTCCAGCGTTCCTGTTCCTTGCCCGGCACCGCCGCAAATCCATAGCCGGGCAAATCCACCAGAAAACGGTTTTCCTCCAAGCCAAAAAAGTTCAGCGCCTGCGTGCGCCCCGGTGTTTTGCTGACGAAAGCCAGTTTTTTGCGATTGGCCAATGCGTTGATGGCCGTAGATTTACCGGCATTGGAGCGTCCTGCAAATGCGACTTCACGGCCTAGATCCGGCGGCATGTCGGACAAGTTGTGTACGGCGTAGCGAAACTCCAGCTGCGAGAACAGGGACAACAGGGCACTCCTGAGGGTAAAGGGTGGGGAGAAATGCTATAGAATACAGGCCTTTTTTACCGACCGTATGATCAAGGAGTAGGCATGGAATCGCGCCGCGTAAATAACTGGCGTTGGCTTTTATTGGCGGGCGTATTGATGACCCCGATGGCTACTGCCCAAGGCGTTGTCAAGGGTGACGCCGCCAAGGCGCAACAGGTGGTCACTTCGGTGTGCGCGGCGTGTCACGCAGCAGACGGAAACAGCGCGATCCCGGCCAATCCGGTGCTTGCTGCGCAACATCCTGAATACACTTTCAAGCAATTAATGAATTTCAAGTCCCAGGGCGGGAAATCGGCTGAGCGTGCCAATGGAGTAATGGCCGGCATGGTGGCGAATCTCTCTGCGGACGACATGAAAAATATAGCTGTCTATTTTGCGGGGCAGAAGGCAAAGCCGCGGGCAGCGCGCGATGAAAAACTGGTCAAACAGGGTGAGGCAATTTATCGCGGTGGTATTGCTGCCAAGGGCGTGCCGGCCTGCGCTGCCTGTCATGCGCCCAATGGCGCCGGCATGCCCGCCCAGTTCCCACGTGTCGCCGGCCAGCACACGGACTACACGGTTGCACAGCTGAAAGCGTTCCGTGCCGGGCTGCGTGCAAATGATCCGGCGCAGATGATGCGCGGTGCCGCGGCAAAGATGACCGATCAGGAAATCGCTGCGGTCGCGGAGTACATCGCCGGCCTGCGCTGATCCATCCGCAACCGGTTCCTTATCAGGGAGGCCTGCGGCCTCCCTTTTTGTTTCAGCTTAAGGTGGGAAAGGTGTTGGTGCCGGCAACGACATACATCGTTCCTGCGCGAGCCGTCGTAGCCGGTCCGGGTAATCCGAGATGATGCCGCCGACCCCGAACTCGAGCATGCGCGCAATATCGCCTGGGTCGTTGACGGCCCATACCACCACCGTCAGTCCGAGCCGGTGAGCTTCATTCACCATGGCAGCGGTGATTTCTGCGTAGTAAGGCGACCACACTTTGCCGTCTGCGGCCTTGACCAGTTGTGGCACTGATCCGCCGTAACGGCTGACATGAAATCCGGAGGTCCATGGCGAGGTTTTTTCCGTATCCGGATGTTGTCCTGCCAGGATTGCTGTGCACGGAGGTAGACCGTGACGATTCGCGAAGCCTCGCGCTGGACCGCCTGCAGGGTTCGCCAGTCGAATGACTGGATGGTGACGCGGTTCTCCAGTTTCTCTGCGCGTACTACTGCGATCAGGGCGTCTGCAAAAGCCTCAGGCGCCAGGGTGCTTCGTGGATGTTCCGGAGAGATCTTTGTTTCGATATTGAAACGCACCTGTTCATTGCCGGCGCGGCGTGCCAGTGCGAACACGTCGCTCAATCGCGGTATGCGTGCACCGTCAACTGGTTGCTGCTGCGGGAACCTTGCCGCGTATGCTGAATCCGGGTTGATGCGGCGCACGTCATATTGCTGCAATTTGGACCAGGTCAAAGCGTGAATGGCAATGTCCCTGCGGCGGATCCATTTTCCGTTCCTGTCGCGGGTGATGTCTGGATTCAGGGTGGCATCGTGGCTGACCACGATCACGCCGTCGCGGGTTACAGCGGTATCAAGTTCTAGGATGGTAACGCCGATGTCTAGAGCTTTTGCAAACCCGGGCAGCGTATTTTTCGGCAACAGCCCGCGTGCTCCGCGATGTCCTTGCAGGTCAAGAGCCGGCGTTTAGTTGCTGACGGTCATTAGGACGGCAGCAACAAGCAGAAAAGTATGTTTTTTGGTCATTCGCCGGCGGCAAGAAAAGACGTCAGCCGCCATCCAGCTTCGCCTTTGCGGAAGCATGCCAGATGTTCAATCGGGCTGCGGATATGCTCCTCGGGAATGAAACCTTCGTTTTCTTCGACCCGGATTTTTACCCACTTCTGCTTTATTTCGGCATCGGCATCCTCGACCTCCCAGTCACTGACGCGGACGATGGCATAACCAATTTCAGAGAGAATCGTCGACGCGCCTGACGGTTTCTCGCGCAACGAAGTTTCCCGCGCTGTAATCGCACCATAGGCATGGGGATCGACCTGCCTGGGCCAGTGCGGAAGGACATAGGGAGCACACAGGCTGCGCGGCATTCGAGAGTGGCTGTAATACGCCGCCCCGAGGTACAGTGCGCGCGGAAGTTCACGCCAGAGTGGACTTTTGTGCTCGTCGACGTGCCATTGACGCCGGAATTCCTGGTGCCCGTTCGGCCGCTCAGTGCCATTGCGTACGTTGGGATCAACGACGCTCATCACGAACTTCAGATCACGCTTCTGCAGGGCTTCGATCAACTGGTCGCGAAACCGCGTCCAGGACTGGTCGTAGGTGGCTTCGTCACGCGGAGGGAATGCGTTTATCGCCGGCTTTGGCTGACCTGCGGGCTGCTGGGCAGTGACGGAGAGCGCCGGAAACAGAACGGCAAGGAAAGCGCCGCAAATGAAGCGCAGCGGAGTCATCAGCGTCCCTTGAAGTCGCCTTTGCGCTTGTCGAAGAATGCCTGCAGCGCTTCCTGGTGATCTTCGGTCTTGTGGCAGATGGCCTGGAAAGCCGAGCAGGCGTCGAGGTGTTCTTCGAGATTCTGCCGCTGGGCGAGTTTGAGCAGGCGCTTGGCATAACGGATCGCCTGCGGTGGTTTGGCAGCGATCTTGTCGGCGATTTTCTTTGCGGCTGCTATCAGTTCATCGGGTGCGGTGACCTCCAGCAGTATTCCCAGCGCCTTCGCTTCGTCAGCCTTGATGACTCGACCGGTCAACGTCAGCTCTGCCGCGCGCTGGTAGCCGAGCAGGCGGTTGAGGAACCAGGCGCCGCCATCGCCGGGGATGATGCCGAGATTGACAAAGGTTTCGCCAAACTGCGCCTCGGTGGAGCCGATGCGGATGTCGCACATGTTGGCAAGGTCAAAGCCTGCGCCGATCGCCGGACCGTTGACCGCGGCAATTACCGGAATGTCGGTTTCCTGCAGCGCCAGCGGTATGCGCTGGATACCCAGCCGGTAATTGCGCTGCAATTCGTGTGGCGGCGCCTTGGCGCGCTCGCCCATGGTCTTGATGTTGCCACCGGCGGAAAAGGCGCTGCCGGCACCCGTCATGATCAACACCGAAGCATCCATGCAGCTGTTGGCCCACTGCAGGGTGTTGACGATGTCGGATACAAGCTCGGTACTGGTCAGGGCGTTGCGGACATCGTCGCGATTGAAGGTCAGCACGGCGATGCGTCCTTCGATGTCGAGTCTAGCATCAGTCAGTTTGGGCAGGGTCATGTCAGTTGTGTCCGGTGTTGAAGCAAAGGGCGCTAGTTTACCCAACACGCGTGGAACTGGCTGAAGATTAGGCAGAGGCTTTGGCGTCTGCAGCGGCCTTTTGCCGCAGCAACTGTTCGATCGCTGCGTCGCGTGAATCGCTGACACGCTGTCGTGCGATGCGCTCGGCCTCGTCACCATCGCCATCGCTGATGGAGCGCAGCAGGCGTTGCCAGTTCTGCGCCGACTGCTGCCGGCGCTGCGGGGTCAACAATCCTAGCCGGGTGTAGCGCACGGTCTGCACGGCAAGCGATCCGAGAATGGTCTGCAACCTGCGGTTACCCACAGCCTGGGTCAGCAGGCGGTTGAGTTTAAGCACGATGTCGATATATTCATCGCCGGGCCCGGGGTCAGCGGCAGTTTGCGCGAGCTGCTTGATTCCCTGCTCCAGCGCCGGCAGCAGTTGCTCGCGTTGCGGGTTTTCGGCAATCGTGCGGTCTCGCAGTCCATTGAGCATGGCGCGGATGTCAAAGATTTCGTTGACTTCGGCTATGGTTGGGTTGGTGACCTGTGCCCCTCGGCGCGCCAGAATTATGACCAGCCCGTCTTTTTCCAGCAGCCGCAATGCCTCGCGGACCGGGCCGCGGCTGACCTCAAACTCGAAGGCGACAGCCTGCTCCATGATGCGCTGGCCTGGTGTGTAGGTGCCGGAGACGATGCGTTCCGACAGCCTTGTTGCAATCTGTTCTGGCAAAGACTGGGTCAAAGGCGATGCGCCCACCGGCCAGGCAGACAAATCGCTAGGAAGGATAGTGCTCGGCGGAATGGATGAGGCGGCGGTAGCCATGTCGGATGCCACATTACGGGCACTTTGTATTATTGTCAACAATCTTCTTGACAACAAATGGGTGCCAGACTAGCATCCAACGTAATTTTCCTGCCCAAACGAGGAGTTATTGATGGCGCGCATCGAAGTGAAATCCGAAATTACCGGCACGGTTTGGCAGCTCAAGGCCAAGCCCGGGGACAAGGTCGAAGGCGGCGATGTACTTATCGTGATCGAGTCGATGAAAATGGAAATTCCCGTAATTACCGAGGATGGCGGCACGGTTAAGGAAATCCTGGTCAAGGAAAAAGACCCGGTGGCCGAAGGCCAAGTCGTGGCCATCATCGAAGAATAATTCTGCTGGCGGGCGGACATTTGTGTTGGATGTAAGCGCACGCATATAAAATAACTATTTGTTTAACAACAATAAAACTAATTTCCCTGGGTATGAGCTGGCAGCCTGAAATCAACGAGCTGCATCGACGCCGTACTTTGGCTGAAGCCTGCGGTGGTACTGAAGCGGTTACCAAACATCATGCCCAAGGCAAGTTGACGGTACGCGAGCGCATTGGCGCACTCGCCGATCGCGGCTCATTTCGTGAAGTCGGCAAGCTCGCTGGCAAGGCGACCTATGACCCAAGCGGACAGCTGACCAGCTTTGAGCCGGCGCCTTATGTCATGGGACTGGCGCGCATCAATGGCCGGCCAGTGGCGATCGGTGGCGAGGACTACACCATCCGCGCCGGCACCGGATTCGGCAGCGACCGGCGCAAGGGCGGTCAGGGTGGCTTCATCGAAGATCTTGCATACGAATACCGCATACCGCTGGTCAATCTGATCGACGGCACCGGCGGCACGGTCAACACCGCAAAGCGCAAGGGTTACACCGTGGTACCGGGGTATGGTCAGGACGGTGTTGAGCGTTCGGTAGATTTGCTGGGCATCGTACCTGTGGTGTCGGCGGTCATGGGCACTACCGCCGGCGGCCCGTCGATGCGTGCGATTCTCGCCCACTGGTCGATCATGGTGAAGGGCACCGGGCAGATTTTTGCAGCCGGCCCGCCGGTAGTTGAACGCGCTTTTGGCGAAAAGCTGCACAAAGACGAACTCGGCGGCGTCAAGGTGGCAGTGGACACTGCCGGCACCATCGACAACGTTGCCGATAGCGAACAGGATTGCTTCGAGCAGATCAGGCGTTTTCTGTCGTATATGCCGCAGAACGTTTGGGAGCTGCCGCCGATTGAAAACAACGGCGATCCGGTGGATCGCTGCGAAGACGCGCTGGCGAGCATCGTTCCGCGCTCCAATCGTCAGGCCTACAACATGAGAAAGCTGATAGGACTGATCGTCGACCGCGATTCTTTTTTTGAAATACAGCCGACCTTCGGCAAGGCGGTGATCACCGCGTTGGCACGGATGAACGGCAAGGTCGTCGGCATCGTCGCCAGCAATCCGATGGTCGGTGGCATCATGGATGTGAAGGCCGCGCGCAAGCAAGGGCATTTCACTGAGCTTTGCGACATGTTCAACATTCCGCTCATCCTCTTTGCCGACATACCGGG
This sequence comes from Burkholderiales bacterium, assembly GCA_038106575.1. Taxonomy (GTDB): domain Bacteria; phylum Pseudomonadota; class Gammaproteobacteria; order Burkholderiales; family SG8-41. Next base: position 36,279 of record JAYOED010000001.1, on the reverse strand, counting down.
ACTGATGGTCGGACGTAAATCCGAAGCCGATGCCATCCTGCGCGAAGGCGTACGCGCACGCTACATCCTTGGCCAGGCGCGGGTGCCGATGTTCACGGTGATCGTACGCAAGTGTTACGGCGTTGCCGGCGGCGGATTCATTGATCGCGCCGGACTCAATTTCAAGATCGCATGGCCGTCGGGCGAATGGGGTTCGCTGCCGGTGGAGGGCGGCGTCAAGGCCGCATATCGGCGCGAAATCGAAGGTGCTCCGGACCCCGCGGAGCGCGAACGCGAGATCGAAGCAGAACTGAAGCAACTCGCGTCCCCGTTCCGCACCGCCGAAGCCTTTGCGATTGAAGACCTGATCGATCCGCGCGAAACCCGTCCTTACCTGTGCCAGTTCATCGACGCGTTGCAGGGGCGCTTGGCGAGCCAACTCGGGCCGAAATATCACGCCGGTGTCCGCCCTTAATAAATAACTATTTTTTTAATTGGATATTCAACATGGCTTTCGAAGCATTGCTGCAGGAATACGAAGCGCGCCGCGCCAAGGCGCTGGCCGGAGGCGGGAAAGAAAAATATGCGAACCGTACGGCCAAGGGCGTGTGGAATGCGCGCCAGCGCATCGACTATCTGGTGGACCAGGGGTCGTTCATCGAGTCCGGGCTGTTCGGTTCATCGGCGGTGTATACGGAAATGGAAGACGAAACCCAGACTGACGGCAAACTCGCCGGCTTCGGCCGCATCAATGGCCGTGACGTCTGTCTGGTGGTCAACGATTTTACGGTCAAGGGTGCATCGACCTCGGCGACCAACAGCAAAAAAATCGCGCACATGAAGCGCACCGCAACCGAACGCGGCATGCCGCTGGTGCTGATCGGAGAGTCGACCGGCGCACGCCTGCCCGATGCCATGGGGTCGCGCGGCATGGGGCTGCTGCTCGGCAACGACAATACCCAGTTCCGCCGCATGCGCGAAATTCCGATGGCAGCCGCTGCATTTGGTCCTTCATTCGGTTCCTCGACCTGGCTGATGTGCCAGTCCGATTTCTCGATTATGCACAAGAGCGCCATCATGGCGGTGTCCAGTCCGGGTCTGGTGTCGATGGCGCTGGGCGAAAAAGTGTCTGCCGAGGATCTCGGTGGCTGGCGGCTGCACGCTGAAACCACCGGGCTGATAGACCAGTTCGCCGACACCGAAGAAGAGGTGTTCGACCAGATCAAAAAATTTCTTGCTTACATGCCTAACCATCACCGCGAAGCGCCGCCGGATGCGCCGGTGCCGGCGGGTTCGGGGGCCGACATGGGCAAGGTGTTCGATATCCTCCCCGAAAGCCGCACCCAGGTCTACGACATGAAGCGCGTCATCAAGTGCATCGTCGACAAGAATTCGCTGTTTGAGATGAAGCCGCGCTTCGGCAAGAGCGCGGTAACCGGCCTCGCGCGCCTCGGCGGCAAGAGCGTTGGCATCATTGCCAACAACCCGCTGCACCGCGGCGGCGCTCTTGACGCTGATGCCTGCCGCAAGATCGTCGATTTCATCGTACTGTGCGATTCGTTCAACATCCCTTTCGTGATGCTGGTCGATACCCCGGGCTTCCAGATCGGCACCGCGGCCGAACGTGCCGGCGCCCCAGGCAAGATCATGAATTTCATGAACGCGATGACGCTGGTCACCGTGCCGCACATCTCGGTGATCGTGCGCAAAAGCTACGGACGGGCGTACGTGTGCATGGGAGGCGGCCGTCATTCCGACGAAATCGGTGCATGGCCGACTGCTGAAGTCAGCTTTATGAGTCCGGACTTCGCCACCAAGATCGTGCATGGCGTCGGCCACGGCGAACCGGGATTTGAGGAAGCGCTGGCCGGCATCCGCAAGGGCGCGGATGTTTGGGGTCTGGCGGCAGTGTATGCCGCGCAGTCCGTGATCAAACCGCAGGACACGCGTGATTATCTGATCCGCATGCTTGATGTTTACCAGTTACGCTTGAGCAAGGGCGTGGGACAGCACTTGATGCGATCCTGGCCCACCAGCTATTAACCCGGGAGTATCTTTTCATCCCGATACTTTGTCGCTCGGACTTCTCCAATGCCCACATACCGGCTTGTATGCTCCGATTGTCCTCGTCCTTGCTTCGCGACTCGGAACGAAAATCCCGCTTAGCGGAAGTTTTTCGGTTTTTGCGATATTCAACGAATTAATTCAGGAAGATTTTGGGAATGTTTAGTAAGGTCGTAGTTGCCAACCGAGGCGCCGTCGCCGCCCGCGTATTACGTGCGCTGAATGCAATGAATATCCCGGCTGTCGCGGTGTATTCCGAAGCCGATGCTGGTGCCCCGTACTTGGAAATGGCGAGCGAGACCTACGCCATCGGTCCAGCACCGGCGCGAGAGAGCTACCTCAACCAGGATGCGATCATCGAGGTGATGCGCAAGGCCAAGGCGGACGGACTGCACCCCGGTTACGGCTTCCTGTCGGAAAATTCCGCATTTGCGCAGAAAGTCATGGACACAGGTGCGCATTTCATCGGTCCGTCGCCGCAATGGATTGATGCCATGGGCCACAAGACCCGTGCCCGTGACATCGCCGCCAAGTACGGCATGCCGATGTCACAGGGTTCCGGCGTCCTGCCTGATGACAGCCACGTCATTATTGCCGCCGCGCGCAGTATTGGTTTCCCGGTGCTGGTCAAACCCGCGGGCGGCGGCGGCGGCATTGGCATGCTGCCGGCCAAAGACGAGGCTGAGCTGCTGACCGCCATCGAGCGCTCGCGCTCGATGGCGAGCCGCGGTTTCGGAACGGCTGAGGTTTACCTCGAAAAACTGATCGAACGGCCGCGTCATGTCGAATTCCAGATTCTCGGGGATACCCATGGCGGTGCCATGCATCTGTTCGAGCGCGATTGCTCGACCCAGCGGCGCAACCAGAAGGTGATCGAAGAAGCGCCGGGGCCGGGGATTCCGCGTGATAAGGCAGTGGCGGTTGCCGACCAGATCGCTGGCATCATGCGTAGCATGGGTTACGACAACATCGGCACCGTTGAAATGCTGCTTGGCACGGACGGCACGTTCAGTTTCCTCGAAATGAACACGCGGCTGCAGGTCGAACATGGCGTGACCGAGGAAGTCACCGGCGTTGACTTGGTAAGGGCGCAGATCCGTTCGGCCGCTGGAGAAAAACTAGCGGATATCCTGCCGGGCAAGGTAGAAGTGAAAAGGTACGCTATTCAGGCGCGGGTCTATGCCGAAGACTCGAAGAATTTTTTTCCTTCGCCGGGTAAACTGACCGTATTCCGTCCCCCCGCTGGAGAAGATATCCGCGTCGACACGGGCTATGCCGAAGGCCGCGACGTCACGCCGCACTACGATCCGATGATCGCCAAAGTTATTGTCCGCGCGGCATCTCGGGAGGCGGCCATCGACAGGTTGGTCAATGCTCTGGAAGGTTTTGAGATCCAGGGCCTCAAGCACAACATTCCCGCTGTTATCAACATTCTGCGCTCGGAGCCATTCCGTTCCGGGCAGGTGCATACCGGCATCATCGGTGAAATTACCGGCCAGTAAGTGTAAAAAACATGGACAGGAAACAGGACAATCTGGTCGCTGACGCAAAACGCGCTGGTCGCAATGAGCTCGACGAGAGCGCCGGAAAACAGCTGCTTTCCGCGCATGGCGTCAAGGTGCCGCGGTCGCGGGTTGCCAAAGGCGTCGCCGACGTGGATACCGTGATGAACGGCCTGCAAGTGCCAGTGGTAGTCAAGGTGATGTCGCCCGACATCCTGCACAAGAGCGATGCCGGCGGTGTAAAGATCAACCTACACTCCTCTGCCGAAGTCGAGGCGGCGATTGAAGGCATGCTCAACGCACCTAAGATCAAGGGCGCGCGCATCGAGGGTTTTCTGGTTGAGGAAATGGCGCCGGCGGGACATGAGCTGGTGATCGGCGGTCTGCGCGACCCGCAGTTCGGTCCGCTGGTGATGGTGGGGCTGGGTGGCATATTCGTCGAAATACTCAAGGACGTATCGTTTCGGCTGTGCCCGATAGCGCGTATCGACGCCGAAGAAATGCTCGACGAACTGAAGGGCGCGGCAATCCTGAAAGGTGCGCGTGGCGGCAAACCCGCCTCGCGTGAAGCCATCATTGACGTTTTGCTCAAAGTAGGTGGCGAAAACGGCTTGCTGATGCAGCACGGCTCCGATATCAGCGAGGCTGACATCAATCCCCTGATCGTGTCCGATACCGCAGCGGTTGCTGTTGACGCACGTTTCATCCTCGGTTGATCACTGAAAATGAGCATGAACATCATCGAACAATTCACGCCGCTGTTTGCACCGAAAACCGTTGCTGTCATCGGCGCTTCCAGCAAGGGCAATGCCTTACCAAACGTGTTTATCCGCCGCATCCGCGAGTTTGGCTTCAGCGGCGACATCTATCCGATCCATCCGGCGGCTGACGAGATCGACGGACTGAAGGCATACAAAACCCTGGCCGACACGCCGAAGCCGGTCGACTATGCTTATATCGCGGTATCGGGGGCGCAGATTCCAGCCATGCTGTCCGCTGCCAAGGGCCATGTGCGTTTCGCACAGGTGATTTCCAGCGGATTCGGAGAAGTGGACGAAGGCAAGGGATTGCAGGAACAGCTTGCGACCGCTGCTCGTGACGGTGGCATGCGCCTGATCGGGCCCAACTGTCTTGGCATCTATACTCCGCGTGGACACGTAACTTTTACAGAAATCGGGCCCAAGGAAGTCGGCAAGGTTGGCATTATTTCTCAAAGCGGTGGTCTTGGCACCGACATCATCCGGCGCGGACTCGCCCGCGGACTCAAGTTTTCCGGACTGGTGACGGTAGGCAACTGCGCCGACGTTACACCGTCTGATCTGCTAGAGTTTTATTTTGCCGATGAAGCCACCAAGGTTATCGGAATGTACATCGAGACTGCCAAGGACGGTCGACGTCTGTTCGACATTCTGCGCAACGCAAAAGCTTCAAAACCGGTGGTCATCCTCAAGGGCGGTCGCACGCAGCAGGGTCTTGCTGCCGCAGCCTCGCATACCGGTTCGCTGGCCGGGGATGAGCGTGTGTGGGTGGCCCTAGCGAAGCAGACCGGCTGCATGCTGGTGGATACGCTTGACCAATTTGTCGATACGCTGCTGATTTTCCAGTCGTTGATGCCTCGTTCGCAGCGGCCGACTCAGAAAGTCGTGTTATTTGGCAACGGCGGCGGTACCAGCGTGCTGGCAACCGACTACTACGCCCGGTTGGGACTTGATGTCACGCCGTTTGATAGTGGAGTGATAGACGCACTGGCGGAATTGAGGCTGCCGCCGGGCACCAGCATTACCAATCCGGTGGATTGCCCGGTGAGCACGCTACAGCAGAATGATGGCCTTGTTGCCGAAAAAATTCTGGATATTATCTACAGTCTGGGGAAGCCCGAGGCGCTGGTGATGCACCTAAATCTGTCCGCTTTTGCCGGACGTACTAAACCTGAAATACTCGATAACTTGGTTGCTGCAGCGATACGTGCACAGCAAAAGTATCCGGGACGCTCCCATTTCATCTTGGTATTGCGCTCTGACGGAGAGCCAGGTCTGGAGGCGCGCAAGCGCGAGTTCCGCGATAAGGTGGTGGCGTTGGGCGTGCCGGTGTACGACGAGATGGCCAATGCCGGATATCCGCTGGCGGCGCTGGCAACCTTCGAGCGATTCAAAACGGCTCGCAGCTGATTTAACCCGTCATGAGCTATCGGCACCGGTTTCGCGCTACCGGCTATCCGCTGCGACTTTACAGCGGCAGGGACGCACTGGAAAACCTGCCGGCTGAAATCAAACGGTACCGGGCGCAGAGGGCATTCGTGATCTGCGGCCGCAGCGTCTCCCGCAAAACAGCGTTGGTTGACCGGATCGAGCGTATTCTCGGTTCCGCCTTTGCCGGCCGTTTTGACAAAATCGAAAAAGACACTACCCTCACCTCAGTTGAGTCTGCTACTGCCGCCGCACGGGCCGCGCACGCTGATTTGTTGATCGGCGTCGGCGCCGGCAGCGTGATCCAGGGCACCCGGGTGGTGGCAATCCTACTTGCAGAAAAAGCGCCGGTCGATCAGCTGATTACGCAATACCCGGACAACGCGCCCGCAATCAGCCCGAAGCTGCTGGCGCCGAAATTGCCGATCATTAATGTGTTGACTGCGGCGACCACCGCGCAGAACCGCGCCGGCTCCGCGATCAAGGATCCGGCACGACCGAACCGCATGGAATTTTTCGATCCGAAGACGCGGCCGGGTGCGTTATTCTGGGATGAAGAGGCACTGCTCACGGCGCCGGTTGCGCTGGCGCGCACGACGGCTGCATCGGTGTTGTGGCGGGCCATCATGAATCTGGGCGCACCTGACATGGGGCCACTGTCGGAGGGAGACCGGCTGCAGGCCTTCCGGCTTGCTCGTGGCGCACTGGCGCGTATCGACGATCCTTCTGATGCGGGCGCCCGTGTTGAAATGTGTGCGGCCGCTTTTCTGCAAAATCGAGACGCCGACGATGGCGGCGCTCTGAACGAAAAACATTGGCCCGCCCGCGTGATCTACGCCCTGGCAACTGCGCTGTTTAATCTGCATGCCCATGTGGGGCAGGGTGAGGCGAATACAGCGATTACCGCAACGGCAATACGCCTCTTCGGGGGGCGTGACCCAGATGCAATGACACTGATCGCCGAAGCCCTGGGGCTGAGCGACGGCCGACCGCCGGAGGTGCGGGCCGCGGATGGTGTCGAGCGTATTTTCCTGGAATCCGGGATGCCGGTGCAATTGCGCGAACTTGATATTCCCCGTTACAGCCTGCCGACCATACTCGAAAATTCACTGAAAAATTTCAATGCTGATCCCGGGCGACAATTTCTGCATGAGCAGGATGCGCTGATGGCGGTGCTGGAATCGGCCTGGTAGCGCAAACCGGGTCCCGGTGGCTGCCGTCAGCACCGCACTGATTCCGAAATCGGGTTTCACGGGCTCAATCCGGCCGCGGATTGAAGCGGCACCGCCCGCAGCGGGAGAGCATACGGAATCCGGTGGCCTAATCGCGTTTTCTGTGTCAGAAATCCGGGGAAGCGGGTTTGTGGTTCCGCTACAGGAGGCCAAAACATGTTTGCGATCATCATTAAATCCGATGGTTTTTCGGCTACGCAGCGCGGGAGAAGGTCAGGCGGATCTGGTTGTGATCTGGAATTCGGGGGACCGGGCAAAAGCTTTCCTTACTGCCAAGGGCATCGAGGCAGACTGTTCTGTTGTTGCCCTCACCGAAGACACCCTTGGCAGCATGGCCAAGGCGTTGGGTTGCGATCCCGACGCCATCGGCGTAGTTGCGCTCCCCGAAAAGTAAGCTGATTCTTCCGTAGGCGGTCCCGGTTGGCTACAGAATACTATTGCATCAGACAGGGCCAGCTGGAGATGGAACCGGGGAGTCTTCCAGATTTTTTTGTGGGCTACACGCTGGTCTGGGGGCTGGCTTGCCTGATTGCCGTCGTGTTGATGGTCCGCCTGCGGAGCGAGCTGGACCTTTTTCGTCAAACCTACAGGTCAGGATTGTTCCAGCGCTGAAGTGGATCAGTTTCGTGATTGCAGCCACCGGCATGGTGGTCATCGCAGCGCACACTGAAGATCCGACCTGGGATTATTTTGATGCGGCATTCATGTCCGTTCTTGTGTACACCACAGCCCCATGGGCCGTTGCCAGCATTTATCTGGTTATTTGCAAAAAACGCCCTGAAATCCACTTTTATGTAGCGGCTTGTGTATGGATGTTCTCTGCGAGCTGGTCATATGATCTGTACCTCTTTTTGCGCGACGGCGCATATCCGATGACATGGTTTCCGAATATTTTTGCCTTCTAGGCGCTGTATTTGTACGCCGAATTGATGTGGGGTTTGAAGTATGTGGAAGGCCGGGGGAAGCTGTTCGGGTTCATGGATGCGCGCTGGCCCGCAGCCCCGGTTTTCGGAAATTTCATGGGTATGGCGTGGTATCTTCTGCTGTGCATGCTCATGGTGGCCGCGATGATCGTGCCGTTTTTGCTGTAGTTTCTGTCAAATTGTGTTCGGCCGAGCAAGTTCAGGTCACCTCGGATAGAATGCCGGCCACACTAATCCGGTTAACCCCATGAAAATAAAATCACTACAGGTTGGGATGAAGCATGTCGTCGAGAAAGAGGTATCGCGGGCATGACGACGAAGCGCGGCCACTATCGCGTTTTTTCGACTCCGGCGATGGTTCAATTTTGCGAAGCCTCGGCTGGGGAACTGGTGGCGCCGCATCAGTCTCCGGGACAAGGGCAGGTCGGTGTCGTTGTCACCATCCGCTACATGGGTGCGACACCGATGGGCAAGCAGATCCGCGCGGAGGTTGAGCTGACGGAGATGGACCGGCGCCGACTGAGTTTCAAAATCAAGGAGTTCGACGATATTGAGCAGATCGGCGAATGCGACTATGATCGCTTTATCGTTGACCTGGACAAGTACCAGAAAAAACTAAAAAAAGAAAATCGAAGGCTGAACGACACCGGTTTGTGCCGGCAACATTGCTTTACTCCCCTACCATGAAAAAACTGATTGCAGCAGTCCTGACCTGCGTTGCGCTGAACGCGCACGCGGAATTCACCAAGTATTTTGAAGACGATGAACTGGTCGCTTATCTTGACCGCAGCTCGATAACCCGATCCGGTAACGAAGCCCGGATGTGGGCGATCGATGATTACCGCAAGTCGCAGAATGATATTCCCGGCAAAAAGCCGCACCTGTCGACAAAGACTTACTGGATTTTTGATTGCGCGAAACGCATGAGCGATATCCTGGTATCGCTTTATTTCTCTGGGACGATGGCGCAGGGTGAAGAAGTGCATGCTGGCGCCACCGATCAGCGCAGCTGGGACAAGGTTGAAACGGATAGCGTCGGAGATCTGATGTTCCGGGTTGCGTGTGCCGCTCCGGTAAAATTTGGAGCTAGAGCGGGGCAGTAATTGGTGCATTGAGTCACCAAAATTATTGCGTCGGCGCCGAACATTACCGGATCGGATGTCATGACCTGGATCATCAGTAAGTATTTTCTGACCGCTGCCATCGTTGTGCTGGTTTCGGAGCTGGCTAAACGCAGTGACAAGCTCGGTGGATTTGTCGCCGCACTGCCGATGGTCACGGTTTTGGCGTTGATCTGGCTGTATGTGGAGAATCAGCCGCCGGAAAAAATTGCGAATCATGCGTGGTATACATTCTGGTACGTGATTCCGACTTTGCCGATGTTTCTGGTTTTTCCGTTTCTTCTGCCGCGGCTGGGATTCTGGTGGACATTGCTGGCCAGCGCGGCCTTGACCATGGTCTGTTTCGGAGGTTTTTCTTTTGTGTTGCGGCGTTTCGGCGTGGATCTGCTCTGAGCACTTGGGTGGATTCAGGGATGATTAAGCTTGTTGTTCTGGACATGGCGGGCACTACGGTGCGCGATGCGGGTCAGGTTCCTCAGGCTTTTGTCTCGGCACTGGCTGCGCATGGCGTGGCGGTAAAACCGCGGGCCATCAGCAATCTGCGCGGAGCATCCAAACGACAAGCCATCCTGGATCTGCTGCCGGACAACGCAGACCGCGAGGCACATGCCCATCGGGTTTATGCGACGTTCGTAAAGCATCTGGCGCGTGCTTTCGAAAACAGCGTGGAGCCGGTTCCGGGTGCGCCCGCAGCAATCAGCTTGCTGCGTAACAGTGGGGTGCGCGTTGCACTGAATACCGGATTTGACCGGGAAACTACGGATCTGCTGCTTGAGGCGCTGAGGTGGCGGCAGGGTTTCGTTGATGCAGTGGTTTGCGGTGACGAGGTTCCTCAGGGTCGGCCTGCACCGTTCATGATTTTTCGTTGCATGGAATCCACCGGGGTTGCCGACGTACGCAGCGTTGCGGTCGCGGGTGATACCGTTCTCGATCTTCTGGCGGGACACAATGCAGGTGTTGCACTGAACATCGGCGTCTTGTCAGGCGCGCACGATCGCAGCCGGATGCAAAACTGTCCGCACACCCACCTGCTGGACAGTGTCGCTGACATTCCCGCGGTGCTGATGGTGGAGTGATCCGGCAAGGCTAAACCGTCTTGCCGGATCGCACCCAGAACAAATCCTTTTCTGCGTTTCTAGAACTTCTCTCCGGGACGCTGATACCGCCACTGGCCAACCGGGAGGTCGCCGAGCATGACGTTGCCGATGCGCACCCTCTTAAGTCCGGTAACCGACAGGCCGACCAGTTCACACATGCGGCGAATTTGCCGTTTCTTGCCCTGTCGTAAAACGAAGCGCAGCTGATCGGTATTTTGCAAGGTTACTTCTGCGGGTCGCAGAGACTCGCCATCCAGGCTCAGGCCGTGATTCAGCAGCTTGAGACCTGCCTTTGACAGGCTGCCGGTGACACGCACCAGGTATTCTTTTTCCACCTGCGAGTTGTCTCCGATGAGTTGCCTGGCGATGCGGCCATCCTGTGTCAGTACCAACAGGCCGGTGGAATCAATATCGAGCCGTCCGGCGGGTGCCAGTCCACGAAGATGGCGCGGTGAGAATCGGGGGGTCTGGTTTCCGCTGCTTTGCTGGTTTTTTGCAGCGATTAAGGTAATGGCCGGCCGGTAATTGTTTTCAGCCTGACCGGAAACGTAGCCCACCGGCTTGTGCAGCAAAACGGTGACCCTGGCCTGCTGTTGCTGTGCGGCCTCAGCAGTCAGCCGGATAGTCTGGGTCGGCCAGATCCGGGTCCCCAGTTCGGTGACCGGTACATCGTCGACCATTACCCAGCCGCGCTCGATATAGACATCGGCCTCCCGCCGTGAGCACAGGCCCTGTTCCGACATCAACTTGGAAAGCCGAATTTTATCCATGGACTTGGCGGAATTTGGCTGCAACCCATTATGGACTGCAGCAAATTAAATGTGCACAACCTCTTGTTTTAATTGATAATTTTATTTTGCTGCGCGTCAAAATGCAGCAAAAATCTTTGCTGCTGCGTCGATTGTCCGCTGGATTTCAGTTGTGCCATGGGCCGCTGAAACAAAACCGGCCTCGTAGGCTGACGGTGCCAGATAAATGCCCTCGGCAAGCATGGCATGAAAAAAGCGGTTGAAAGCCTCCTTGTCGCAGGTTAAGACTTCGGCATACGACTGTGGCGGTGATTCGCGGAAATAAAGACCGAACATGCCGCCGATACTGCGCGCGGAGAACGGGATGCGGCAGGCCTGGGCCGCTGCCGCCAATCCGTTGCAGAGCTGGTGAGCGGCGCCGCCGAGTTGATCGTAGAAACCCGGAGCCTGGACCAGCTTCAGTGTTGCCAGTCCGGCGGCGACGGCGACCGGGTTGCCTGAAAGCGTTCCGGCCTGATAGACGGGTCCCAGTGGTGCGAGGCATTGCATGATGTCGCGGCGTCCGCCGAAAGCGCCCACCGGCATGCCGCCGCCGATGACCTTGCCCAGCGTGGTCATATCAGGTTTGATGCCGTATAACGCCTGTGCGCCGCCGAGTGCAACGCGGAAACCGGTCATTACTTCGTCGAATATCAAGACGGTGCCGTGCTGCGTGCACAGCTTTCTTAACAATTCGAGAAACCCTGGCCGGGGGGCAACCAGATTCATGTTGCCGGCAACCGGTTCGACGATCACGGCAGCGATTTCGCTGCCCTCACGTTCAAAGGCTGCCTCAAGCAGTGCTTCGTTGTTGTAGTCCAGCACCAGCGTATGCGCAGCGGTTTCCGGGGGTACACCCGCCGACGAAGGCTGGCCGAACGTCAAGGCCCCCGAGCCTGCCTTGACCAGCAGCGCATCGGCATGACCGTGATAACACCCTTCGAACTTGATGATTTTGCTGCGACCGGTAAAACCCCGGGCGAGACGAATGGCGCTCATCGTCGCTTCGGTGCCGGAGCTGACCAGTCGCAACTGTTCCATCGAGGGCACCAGCTTGCGCAGCAGATCCGCCATTTCCACTTCAGCTTCGGTCGGGGCTCCAAAGGACAGTCCGCGCGCAGCCGCCTGTTGTACTGACTTGATGACGTCGGGATGGGCGTGACCACAGATCAGCGGCCCCCAGGATCCGACGTAATCGATATAGCTGTTGCCGTCGGCATCCCATACCAGCGCTCCCTTGCCGCGCTGGAAAAACAGGGGAATGCCGCCGACGGATTTGAAAGCGCGCACCGGGGAATTGACGCCTCCGGGAGTGGTCAACTGGGCGTGATTGAACAGCTTCTGGCTTTTTTTCATGACGGGCGCCGAAACAGGGACTGGAAAGCGTGTGCGGCCTGCTCAATGTCGGGAGCCGAGAATACCGCGGAAATGACGGCAATGGCATCTGCGCCGGCTTTGATCAGTTTCGGGGCATTGTCCGGTGTGATACCACCGATGGCTACCACCGGAACCTTGAAGCGGGCCTTTGCGTGCGACAAAAGTTCGGGTGGGGGTCTCACTGCCCCAGGTTTGACCATCGAAGGGAAGAAACTGCCGAAGGCGATATGATCCGCACCGGCATCGATGGCCGCTTGCGCCAGATCAAGGCAGTCGTAACACGATGCTCCAAGCAGCCGCTCCGATCCCAGTTGGGCGCGAACCGCGGACAGGGGGCCGTCATCAGCGCCCAAATGCAGTCCTGCCGATCCCGTTTTCAGGGCGAGCCCGACATGATCGTTGATGATTAGCGGCACTTTGTATTCGGTGCACAATTCTTGAAGCAAGCGCGCTTGCTCAATGCGTAATGAAGGAGTGGCTGCCTTGTTGCGGTACTGCAAGGCTTGCGCGCCGCCGCGCAGCACCGCCCGCACGCGCCGGCACAGCTCTTGGCTGTCATCGAGGTCGGGCGTAATTGCATACAGCCCCGCGATACGGGCCTTCACGTCTGGGCTTTGCCGTCGCTGACCTCAGACGTGTCGGATGTGGCGTCCTCTTCCCGAGCCCAGAACAGGCGATCGGGTATGTGCTGACCCATTCCCGGCCGGAAAGCCAGTTTCAGCGACTGCCAAGTGTATTCCTGTGCATCGCGAGCAGCTTCCTGCATGTCAACACCGTTAGCAATGGTGGCCGCCAGCGCGGAAGCCAGCGTACATCCGGAGCCATGATAAGTTCCGGGCAGCCTCGGCCAGGAATCACTGCGGATCATCCCGTCATTGTTGTACAGCGTGTTAACAACTTCACTGGTATTTTCATGGGTGCCGGTGATCAGAACGTACTCGCATCCGGAGGCGAGTATCCGTTGTGCACATTCCGCGAGATCGGGGCTGTCACTCTCATTGCCATCGTCTGCCGCGAGTCGTCGCGCCTCAATGCTGTTAGGCGTGATAATGGTCGTTTGCGGCATCAACAGTTCGCGGATTGCAGCCAGTATTTCTTCGGAGGCCAATTCGTCGCCGCGGCCAGAGGCCAGCACCGGATCCAGAATCAACGGAATTTCAGGATAGTCGGATACGACTTCGGCGACCGCAGCCACGGCCTCGAGACTACCTAGAACGCCAACCTTGAATGCCGCAACCGGCATATCTTCAAGAATGCAACGGGCCTGATCGGTAACCCATTCACTGTCGATCGGCTGAATTTCATCAACGCCCATGGTGTCCTGAATGGTGATGGCTGTCACTACGGACACCGGATGACAACCCATACTGGCGAGGGTCATGATATCCGCCTGCAGGCCGGCACCGCCGGTTGGGTCGGTGGCGGCGAAGACCATCACAATGGGCGGCGCGTCGGTCATCGGGATTGGGGGCGAAGAAAGGATCAGCTAGAATAACGCACGAATTGTAGCGTATTTGACCCCGGCAAATTCTGATGACAACTGACGACGCGCAGTACAAGAAATACATGTGCCTGATTTGCGGCTACATCTATGATGAAGCGGCGGGCATACCCGATGAAGGCATTGCTCCTGGCACGCGATGGGAAGAGGTTCCGATGAACTGGACCTGTCTCGAATGTGGTGCTCGCAAGGAAGATTTCGAGATGGTGCAGATCTGATGGTTTTCCGGGGGTGTGACTTATGAGGATGTTGCATACGATGATTCGTGTCGGCGATCTGCAGCGCTCGGTCGATTTCTATACCCAGGTGCTGGGCATGCGACTGTTGCGAAAGGCAGATTATCCGGGCGGTCGCTTTACCAACGCTTTCGTCGGATACGACGAGGAGACTCGCGCTGCGGTGCTGGAGCTGACGCACAACTGGGACACCAAGGCCTATGAAATGGGCACCGGTTACGGCCATGTCGCGGTCGAGGTAGAAGATGCATACAAGACCTGCGAAGAAGTCAAAAAGCGTGGTGGCAAAGTGACCCGCGATCCGGGGCCGATGAAGCACGGCACCACGGTGATTGCTTTCGTGGAAGACCCCGACGGCTACAAGATCGAGTTCGTGCAGAAAAAAAACGCCGCGACCTAGGCCACGAGAGTCTTTCGCCTGTCAGGTGGCTGACGCGACGGCGTCAGCAATACGCACGAAATCCGCAACAGACAGTTCCTGCGCCCGGTCCCCGGGGTCAATACCCAGCGCAACGAAATCATTATCCCCGATCACGTTTTTGAGTGTATTGCGCAAAGTTTTGCGGCGCTGAGAAAACGCTCGGGCGACGATATTGCCGAAGACGGTCTCGTCGCGTGCGGGATGAGGCAGAGAAGCTAGGGGTGTCAAACGTACAACGGCTGATTCAACCTTTGGCGCAGGTTCAAAAGCCTCGGCCGGCACGTCCAGCAGCTTTTCCATATCGAAGCGATACTGCAGCATGACCGATAGCCGGCTGAATTCCGAATCGCCGGGCACGGCGATCATGCGTTCAACAACCTCCCGCTGCAGCATGACATGGATGTCCCGGATGAGTGTTGAAAATTCAGCGAAACGGAACAACAGAGGTGTTGATATGTTGTAGGGCAGATTGCCAGCGACACGCAGCGCTCCTCCCAGCTCGCTAAAATCGAAACGCAGTGCGTCACCTTCATGTATTACCAGCTTCTCCGGCGAATAACGCTGCTGCAGTCGCGCAATCAGATCGCGGTCGATCTCGATCACATGCAGATGGTTCAGTCGCGTCAGCAAGGGGGTAGTGAGCGCTCCTAGGCCAGGACCAATCTCCAAAAGCTTATCGTCTTCCTGCGGAGAGATTGCGGCAATAATGCCGTCCACAACACCCTCATCGATCAGGAAATTCTGGCCAAAGCGTTTGCGTGGAACATGGCTTGCGCTGCGGGGTGCGTTCATTTCGTGGAGGTTCGGCTACGTCGTGCCATGTCGGCAGCAAACTCGATTGCGGCAACTAGACTGTCGACCCGCGGCTTGCCCGTGCCGGCCAATTCAAGTGCGGTGCCGTGATCAACCGAAGTCCGAATCACCGGCAAGCCCAGGGTAATGTTGATGCCATTGCCAAAGCTCGCGTATTTCAGGACCGGCAATCCCTGGTCGTGGTACATGGCCAGTACGCAATCGCAATGCTGCAATCGCTCGGGCTGGAACAGGGTATCAGCAGGCAAAGGGCCCACGAGATTGAAGCCCTCATGACGCAGGCGCTCCAGCACCGGCGAAATCACCTCGACTTCTTCACGTCCGAGGTGACCCGACTCCCCGGCGTGCGGATTAAGAGCTGCGACGATGATGCGCGGGTTTGCGATTCCGAACCGCCGAATAAGATCGGTATGCAGTACGCGCAAGGTTTGTTCTATGCATGCGGGTGTAATTGCTGCGGGCACACTGTGCAGTGGCAGATGTGTGGTGGCTAGGGCGACCCGAATGCCGCCGCCGGCTAGCATCATCACCGCATGAGGCGCATCAAGTCTTTCCGCAAGAAATTCGGTATGTCCGGAGAAGGCGATGCCGGCATCATTGATAATGCCCTTGTGAACGGGCGCAGTAACCATGGCGCTAAACAGGCCGTCACGACACCCGTCGGCAGCAATTTTCAGCGTTTGCAGCACATAATGGCTGTTAGCGGCATCGAGATGTCCCGCGCGAACCGGTCGTGCAAGAGGTACATGAAGCACCGAAAATTTTTCCGGGGTGGCTGCGCCCGAGAAAGGAGGAGCAGCTTCAATACCAAGGTTTGAGGCGCGCTCCCACAGGAGGCTTTCGTCGGCTATGACGACAATTCGCGCCGGAAGATTTCGATCCGTCAGCATGGCGCAAAGGTCGGGACCGATGCCCGCGGGCTCTCCCGCGGTGACCGCGATCAACAGCGGGGTAGGATCGGTAGCAGGCACGGTTGATCCCACCGGGATCCGCTAGCCTTTGTCTTCCAGGCGGCGCTCGACGTAGGCACGATCACGCAACTGGCGCACCCACTCCTGATAAGCTTCGTCGGTTTTGCGTTTGCGTAGGATCTGTTGTGCGTTCAGTCTCTTCCCTTCCTGGGTCATATCCCGGGTGCGGCGTTCCAAGACCTGGATCAGATGCCAGCCGAACGGCGAACGCACGGGCTGGCTGATTTCTCCAGGTTTCAGTGCATCCATGGGTTTTTCAAATTCAGGCACCGTATCTCCCGGTGACAGCCAACATAGATCGCCGCCGCGAGATGCGCTGGTATCTTCGGAACGAGCCCGCGCAAGCTCTGCAAAATCAGCCTTGTTATCCAGGCGTTCCTTCAGGGCCAGCAGGCGGTTGCGAGCTTCAGTCTCGGATACCAGTTCATTGATCTTGAGCAGAATGTGCCGGGCATGGGTTTGCTGGGCCATGATAGGCGCCTGCCCGCCGCGGCGCTCGTTCAGCTTCAGTATGTGAAACCCGTTCGGACTGCGAAGAAGATCAGTGAATCCCCCGGCTTGCAACGGCTGTAGCGCCTCAGAGAACAAAGACGGCAGTCGATTGCTTTGGCGCCAGCCGATCAATCCGCCTTTCAGGGCTTCGGGGCCGTCGGAAAATGCCGCTGCGACCTGGCGAAAATCAGCCCCGCCCCGAATCTGTGCCATTGCCTGCTCGGCGCGGGCACGCCGGATCTGCAGTTGCTCCGGCGACGCATTTTCCGGCACCGCAATCAGAATGTGCGATACGTTGAATTCGTCTCTGCGGTTCGACTGTGACTCCTGGCCCTGCAGGTAGGTAACGATTTCGGTGTCGCTAACGACGATTTTCTGCGCGACTTCGCGTTCACGCAACCGTGACAACGTGATTTCGCTACGGATGTCCTCCCGAAATTTGTTGAACGGCACGCCGTCCTTGCTCAGTGCGGTGCGCATCTGGGAAAGGGTCATCTTGTTTCCTTCGGCAATTCGTACCAGCGCCCTGTCCAGTTCCGCGTCGTCAACTCGCATGCCGATTTCACGCGCGTGCTGCATTTGTGCACGGTCACTGATCAGGCGTTCGAGTAATTGTTCCCGCATGGCTTCGCGCGGCGGCGGGGGGGTGCCCTGCTGACGCAACTGGCGAAAAGCGAAATCCACCTGCGCCGAGAGTTCGCGCTCGGTAATCACTTCATCGTTGACGACTGCAACGATGCGATCGATGGTGACAATCTGCTGCTTTGTCGTTTGGGCGGTAGCGGGCGCACAAAGCATGAACGCTGCAATAATGCCGTGAGCTATATTTCGAAGTAATAGTCCAAAATGCATATTGAATCCAGAAAACCGAATGGCGGAGTGTGCCGCTTTTGGATTAGCTTCAACTTTTAGAATAATCCCGGTGCATTGTATTCGACTGGAGACCCTTTGCGGGGGTCCAGTTGCTTGTAGCCCGATATATTTCTCCGCAGCACTTCTAAGGGATTGGTGCCGATCCGGGAGACACCGCTCAATTCTAGTTGAACAAACAAGGATGTGCTGGCTGCGCTGGTAGTGGTAGCGAAGCGATGGGCGACGATGCGCAGCGCCCAGCAACGATCGTTGTATTCAAATCCTGCTAGCGCTTCCAGCGAACGGCTGTCGCGGAGTGAATAGTTCCAGCGGCCGACAGCGGTCCAATGGTTTTTGAGTGGCCATTGCATGGAAAAATCCGCCTGGCGTATCGTATTCACGGTTTCGCGGTATGCCAGATTGATTACCTTGCCCTGCTGGGGTTGATAGCGTCCAGCGATATTGAATTTCTGTGTCTGCTTGAGATCAGTGTTGTATTGCCAGCCCGCACCTACCGACCAGTGTCTGGCGATGTTGCCGCTGATCGTGGCCAGCAGATCTGATGAGTTTCTGTCACTTGCGCGCTTCGGAATACCCGGCACCGTTACACGCTGGGGCTGGAAATAAAAGCGTTGCGCTACCGCGGCGCGAAACCGCTCGATACCGGTCTTGGTATCGAGGAACCGTGAACTGGCACCGAAAGTGAGTTGATTGGCATCGTTAATGCGATCCTGCCCGCTGAACTGGTTTTCCGTGAAAATGCTGGCGAAGTTGATGTCCTGCAGTCCGCTTTCAAAATTTGGCAGCCGGCTTTGATCCTTGTACGGGATATAAACGTAGTAGGCTTTCGGCTCGAGCGTTTGTATGAAAGACAGGCCGCCAGCGCTCATCTCGCGTTCGAAAACCACGCCCGAATCGACGCTGAATATGGGCAAGGTGCGCGTGGTGTTCTGCAGGTCTGCGGTATTGTTGCCGTCTATGGCGTAATTGGTGACGTGTACACCGACTTTTGGCGTGACGTAGGCAAAGGCATTTTGCAGGGGCATCGAGAAACTTGGATAGGCAAGGGTGCGTTTTCCGGTGACCAGTGTGTCATGATCAAACGCGACAAAACTGCCAAGTAGATCAAAATCGCCCCGGCGGGAGCCGAGACGCTGCGCGGACAGCGTCAGCTGTGGCTGGCGGCTGTATGGCGACACCAGAGGTGCAAGCGGATCCGACTGCAGGGTTTGCCAGCGCTGCGTCAGCGCAGAAAAACTGTAGGTGCCCTTGTTGCCCCAGGTGCCGCTGCGAGCTAGCGTCAGATCGTTTGACAGGTGAACCTGTGATGTCACTGCCAGCAGCGTTGATAGATCGGTGAAATATTTACCGTCCGAAACCCGGTTCAGGTTGAGTGTGCCGCTCCAGCCGTTGTTGAAGGCTTGATGGTGCTTGGTGAATAGACTCCAGCGGTCACGGCTGATTTGCTGGTCTCCGGCCAGATACTCGGCGCGAGTCTCGCCTTTCCAACTGGGGTTCAGGTAACGGAACTCGCTACCGAGCTGTAATCCCCGCTTGGTCATGTAACGCGGAAACAGTGTTACGTCCATGTTGGGCGCAATGTTCAGGTAGTAGGGTGTCGTGAATTCAAAACCAGTCGTGTTTGAGGTGCGATAGTTTGGTGTCAGGAAGCCCGACTTGCGTTGCTGATGCATGGAAAACGACAGATAGGGCGCATAAAAAATCGTCTGATCAAAAAAAACAATGCTTGCATCTCGGGCTACCGCTACGTCACGATTACGATCGATATCCAGCTGTTTTGCCCGCAGGTACCATGAATCGTTTCCAGGCTCGCAAGTGGTGTAACTAGCAGCTTCAACCTTGTATCGCCCCGGCCCTTCAAACAAAAGCCGCTCTGCAGTGCCACGACCATCGCTATCAGACAAGGGAGATTTACCGGCGCTATTTTTGGGCACACTCATTAACTGATAGCGCGGCTTTTCCATGAAGCCCCGGTCTGTGTCGAGTTCGTAGCGCAGGGACAGGCCCTCGAGAATTTCGCGGCTTTGTTCAACGCGGACGTTGCCTTTGGCGGTCAACAGGTCCGTATTCGTATCGTGTCGCATCCAGTCCGCCTGAAATGACTGATCGGCCTTGCGTAATCGGGCGTTGCCGAAGGCCTCCATCTCCTTGTCCTGGGTGCCCTGCAGCCGGTCGGCCTCCAGGCGAATCGGCAATTTTGGAGTCGATTTTTTCTGAGGCTTGAGCCCGATGCCGGCAGGCGTCGTCGTCGAGGTATTTTCGGCGGCCTCGGCAAGTAGCGGCAGCGCACACAATGCTGCGACGGCGATTCGGGTTTTTTTGGGGAAAGGCATCAGGATGGAGTGTCAAACGAGGTGCTAAAATCTCACAATTCACTGTCCGAAGCAACGCTTGAAACCTATCTCTGCTCCCGGGAAAGATTCGCGACTCGAAACACTGCTTGCATGGCTTGCCATGCAGCTGCCGGGTGCCGAATTCTCGCTGGCGCCGGCTTCGGCTGATGCCAGTTTTAGGCGGTATTTCCGGGTAAATCTTCCTGGTAAAACCTGTATTGCAATGGATGCTCCGCCGGGGAGTGAGGATTGCGGTCCTTTCCTCCGGGTTGCTGAATTAATGCATGAAGCTGGGCTGCATGTACCGAAGGTGCTTGCAGCGAACCTGGATGAAGGGTTTTTGCTGTTGTCCGACCTGGGTAGCGAAACCTATCTGCAGGCGTTGACCGATGCCAATGCCGATGCTTTGTTCGGCGACGCCATCACTGCCTTGGTGACATGGCAGCTCGCCAGCCGAGCAGGTGTATTGCCGCCTTATGACCGGTCGTTGTTACAACGGGAAATGGACCTGTTCCCAGACTGGTATGTCGGACGCCATCTCGGGATTTCGCTGACTGACGCACAGCGCGCAACACTGGCCGGGATAACAGGGTTACTGGCGGACAGCGCTTTGGCACAGCCGGCCGTATATGTGCACCGCGATTTCATGCCCAGAAACCTGATGCTGTCCGAGCCCAATCCCGGTGTGCTCGATTTTCAGGACGCGGTTTACGGTCCGATCACTTACGATGTTGTCTCGCTGTTCAGGGATGCGTTTATTAGCTGGACTGAAGAGCGCGTCCTGGGCTGGACGGCGCGTTATTGGGAGCAGGCCAGGCAATCACGGTTGCCGGTAGAACCGGACTTTGGCGATTTTTATCGCGGCTTCGAATGGATGGGGTTGCAGCGTCATCTCAAGGTGCTGGGCATTTTTGCCCGCATTGGCCATCGTGACGGCAAACCGGCTTATCTGGAGGACGCACCACGGTTTCTGGCCTATGTGCGCGTAGTATGCGGCCGGTATTCCCAGCTGACACCCTTGATTCGATTGCTTGATGAACTCGAACGGTGTTCGCCGCAAGTCGGCTACACGTTCTAAGACGCAGTTATGAAAGCCATGATTCTTGCGGCAGGACGCGGGGAACGCATGCGCCCGCTGACCGATCATACGCCCAAGGCCTTGCTGGAAGTGGGGGGGCGCTCGCTGATTTCAATGGTCATCGAATCGCTATCACGCGCCGGCGTCAGGGATTTCGTCATTAACACGGCACATCTCGGCAGTCGAATCGAGGAAAAGCTCGGCAATGGTGCCGCATGCGGTGTGAATATCGTTTATTCGCGTGAAACCGAGGCGCTGGAAACCGCCGGCGGCATCGCCTATGCGCTGCCGCTGCTGGGGCCGGCGCCGTTCCTGGCGGTCAACGCCGATGTCTACAGCGACTACGATTTTTCCACGCTGATTGCGGCGGCCCGAACGTTATCGGCCAAAGGTCCTTGGGCTCACCTGGTGTTGGTCAAGAATCCGCCGCAGCATCCCCGTGGGGATTTTGGTTTGAATGACAGCACGGTTATTGCCGATACGGATGTCCGTTTCACCTTCAGCGGCATGGGTGCCTATCACCCTGCGTTGTTTGCGGGCATCCAGCGCGGAGCGCGCGGGCGGTTGGCCGATGTGCTGATCTCGGCGATGCAAGTGGGGCGGGTCACTGGCGTGCTGTATCGCGGACGCTGGCATGATGTCGGCACTCCGGAACGCCTTGCGGTGCTGGATCGCATGATGGGAGAGAAATTCTGAAGTCATGGCGTACGAGATGGATGCCGCGAAGATTGATGCTGCGCTAAAGTTTGACGCGGAATGGGAGGCAGGGCTGCGTAAACAGTGGCAGGAACTGATGACCGCCGTAGTGTGGGAATCGTTGGAGGCCGATCAGATCGGCCACTTACCCCGTTTGCGCAAGCGCTGCCTAGAGCTTGGCGAGCGGACCAGAAGCCTGGTTGCCCCACGCGACTGGATACCGCATCCGCGGGAGCGGCTGAAAAGCGCGCTGGCCGCCGCGTTGGCGTTGAGAGAGACATTGGCCGCGATGGATGGCGCACTGGTAGGCCTCAGGAACAGTTCCGAAGCCGCCAGGCTGGGCGCGAACTATCGGTCGTTCCAGGGGCGGATTGTGGATCAATTGCGGGCACTGGAGACGCGTTGGGCTGAAATGCTTGATGCGCAGATTGAGGATTAAGGCGCGGCTATAATCTGCTGATGTCCATGTCATCGTTCAACGCGAATGTTTTTGGTCGCCGCCGCGCCCGGCTTGCTGCCGGGCTGGGAGATGGCATCGCCATCGTGCCGACGGCGCCGGAACGGATTCGCAACCGTGACACACATTATCCCTATCGTTTTGACAGCTACTTCTATTATCTGACCGGTTTCCGCGAACCTGAGGCGGTACTGGTGCTGGTCGGTGGTGCGCAACCACGCAGTATATTGTTCTGCCGCGAAAAAAACGCCGAGCGTGAAATCTGGGACGGGCACCGCTATGGTCCAGAGGGGGCGCGTGAAGTTTTCGGTTTTGATGAGGCGTACAGCCATTCCGAGCTGGATGCCAGGCTACCGGACCTGCTGTCTGGCAAGCAGGTTGTTCACGTGCACCTCGGTGCTGATTCCGGCTGGGATGCGCTGGTTCTTGGGTGGATCAACGTGGTGCGCAACCGTGCCCGCAGCGGAGTGGCGGCGCCCGGCGAAATACGGGATGTGCGCACGCAACTTGATGCCATGCGGCTGATAAAGGATGGTGATGAAATTGCATTGATGCGCCGCGCAGGCGAGATTTCGGCCGCGGCGCACTGTAAGGCCATGCAGGCTGCACGTCCGGGTGCTACCGAGTACGAAATCGAAGCCCTGCTGCAATATGAATTCCGCCGGCACGGTGCCCAGGCGCCGGCTTATACGCCGATCGTTGCAGCGGGCGCCAATGCCTGCGTACTGCATTATGTCGACAACAGCGGTCGGCTGGCGGATGGAGACCTGTTGCTGATCGACGCCGGTTGTGAGCTCGACGGCTATGCATCGGACATTACGCGCACTTTTCCGGTGAGCGGCCGGTTCAGTGGAGCGCAACGCGAGATTTATGATCTGGTGCTGTCTGCACAGGCTGCAGCCATTGCGAAGGTGCGGCCGGGCGCGCGCTGGAATGAACCGCATGATGCCGCCGTCGCGGTGCTGGCCCGAGGGCTTATCGACTTGAAATTGCTAGAAGGAAGCCTGGACGCAGTGCTTGAGCAGGAATCCTACAAACAGTTTTACATGCATCGCACCGGACACTGGCTAGGCTTGGACGTGCATGACGCCGGTGAGTACAAAAGCAGCGGTGACTGGCGTGAATTGCAGCCGGGCATGGTGCTGACCGTCGAGCCAGGCTGCTATGTCCGTCCCGGCCCCGGCGTTCCTGAATCGTTTGTGCATATCGGGGTACGCATTGAAGACGATGCCCTCGTAACCGGGCGGGGGTGCGAGATACTCAGTTCCGGGGTACCGAAAAGTGCGGACGAGATCGAGGCGCTGATCCGTGGGGCCAATGACTGAGGCGGTGGATGTCGTCATTGTAGGTGGAGGCCCCGTCGGCAGTGCGCTGGTGCTGGCATTGCGGGATTCAGACCTGCAAGTCGTATGGCTGGAGGC
This sequence comes from Burkholderiales bacterium, assembly GCA_038106575.1. GTDB lineage: Bacteria > Pseudomonadota > Gammaproteobacteria > Burkholderiales > SG8-41. The sequence goes on along the minus strand of JAYOED010000001.1, from coordinate 12,718 downwards.
CCGCGCCACGATTTCAGGCGATGCCCGCCCGCTGGCGCTATCCTATGGCAGTCGCCTGATTCTAGAACGACTGGGGGTGTGGGCGGATCTGGACGCGACGGCTACGCCCATCCGGAAAATACACGTTTCACAGCGGGGTGGCTTCGGCAGAGTCGGGCTCGACGCCACGGAAGCCGGATTTCCTGCACTCGGATATGTTGCGGATTATGGTCGAGTCGCCGCTGCGCTAACACGGCGCGCGGCTGAAACATCTGTCGCATGCCTGGCCGGTACGCGCGTGACGTCCTGTCAGGGCGGCGATCCTGCGCGAATCGATTACGAGCTCGACGGAGCACCATTAGAACTAGGTGCGTCGTTGATCGTAATCGCGGATGGTGGTGCCGCTTTGCAATGGCCTGGATCCAAGTCGAATGACTATCGGCAAAGCGCGGTGACAGCGCGTGTGGTAAGTGAGCGCCCGCATAACAATACAGCTCATGAGCGATTTACAAGCCAAGGGCCGCTGGCATTATTGCCGGACGGTGACGGCTGGGCTTTGGTGTGGACCACAACCCCGGACCGGGCGGAATCTCTCTATGCAGCAGACGATGCCGAGTTTCTGCGGCAGTTGCGCTGGGAGTTTGGGTCGCGTGCCGGCAAATTTACGGCAGTTAGCGGGCGCAAGGTGTATCCGTTACACATGCGGCGTGCGGCCGCGTCATCGCCGGACCATGTGGTGCTGATTGGCAACGCCGCGCAAACATTGCATCCGGTTGCAGGGCAGGGCTTTAATCTCGGGCTGCGTGATGCCTGGGAGCTGGGCCAGCAGATCATCGGCCGGCAGTCTGCAGAACTCGGATCGCGCGGCTGGATTGAACAATATGAAACGCTCCGCCGTCTGGACCGTCACTCCGGGATCGGGTTTACCCATGCGCTGGTGCAGTTGTTTTCCAATGATGTGTTTCCGCTGCGACTGGTGCGCGGTATGGGACTTGCTTTGCTCGGATGTGTGCCGCCGTTAAAAAATTTTCTGGTCAGACGCATGACATTCGGTACGCGAGGGTAGTAAAAACAAGTTGAACCGTTGCCATATCGCGGCTTGGCTGAACATTTGCATGTGGCGTTCGAGCAATTTCAGGTAAACATGCTGATAGCATGTGATTTTGTTTCGATGGTTGCCAGGTTATTCACGTCAGGTTGAACAGACGCGTTGCATGAACGTCTGCCCTTGTTAAAAAAGCGGAACATTTTCCTTTGCATGCAGGTCGAGTGTGATTACAATGGCGCCCTTCCCCTGCACATTCAAGCAATAGAAAAAGTACTGTGCGCATTGGCCCCCTCCAACTGAAAAACAACCTGATCGTCGCGCCCATGGCGGGAGTGACTGACCGGCCTTTTCGCCAGCTGTGCAAGACCATGGGCGCCGGCATGGCAGTTTCTGAAATGGTGGCGAGTAATTCTCTGTTGTGGGGGTCGGAAAAAACCAAACGCCGCGCTAATCACGATGGAGAAGTGGATCCGATTTCGGTCCAGATTGCCGGAGCAGATCCTAAGATGCTGGCTGATGCGGCGCGTTACAACGTCGATCAGGGTGCCCAGATCATAGACATCAACATGGGGTGTCCGGCGAAGAAGGTATGCAACGTAATGGCGGGTTCGGCTCTGCTTAAAGACGAATCCCTGGTTGCGCGGATACTGGATGCCGTGGTCGGCGCCGTTGATGTGCCTGTTACCCTGAAAATCCGTACTGGATGGGACAGGGAACACCGTAATGCACGTAAGGTCGCGCGCATTGCCGAAAGCGCGGGCATCCAGGCGCTGGCAATCCATGGCCGTACCCGCGCCTGCGGCTATACCGGGGAAGCGGAGTACGACACCATTGCCGCCGTCAAGACCGAGGTCGGAATTCCGGTCATTGCCAACGGCGATATCACAACTCCGGAACGCGCAAAGCAGGTGCTGGGATACACCAGGGCTGATGCAGTGATGATCGGGCGTGCAGCGCAGGGACGACCCTGGATGTTTCGCGAAATCACCCATTTTCTGGAGACGGGCCGTCATCTGCCGCCGCCCAAGGTCGGTGAAATCCACCGGGTTCTGGTGGCTCATTTGCATGACCTGTACGGGTTTTACGGGGAACACACCGGCGTACGCGTCGCGCGCAAACATATCTCCTGGTACACCAAGGGACTGGCGGGATCGGCTGCATTCCGTCACGCCATGAACCAGTTGCAGACCTGTGCAGAGCAGCTTGAAGCGGTCAACAGATTTTTTGCAGAACAGGCAGGTCTGGGCGAGCGCCTGACCTATAGGGAGGAGCTAGCGGCATGATGAATGAAACCGAGATGGAGCGTGTCGTGCGTAGGGCGATTGACGGCTACTTTCGTGACCTGGACGGAGAAAAGGCCTGCGGCGTGTATGAAATGGTCATCGGCAGCGTGGAAAAACCCCTGCTCGAGTCGGTATTGCATAAAGTACGCGGCAACCAATCGCACGCAGCGGCCATGCTGGGCATTAACCGCAATACGCTGCGCAAGAAAATCAAGACTTACAACATCAAGTTCTGACCGGGGATACCAGCGACATAAATGACGGGTCGCATCAATCACCCGCACCTATGGCCATTATCAAACAAGCCTTGATTAGCGTTTCCGACAAGGCTGGCGTGGTCGATTTCGCGCGCGGACTCTCTGGTTTCGGCGTGACGCTGCTGTCTACCGGCGGGACGGCCAAACTGCTGAAGGAGTCAGGGCTTGCGGTAACCGAGGTCGCCGACTACACGGGTTTCCCGGAAATGCTGGACGGGCGTGTCAAGACCCTCCATCCGAAAATCCATGGCGGATTACTCGCGCGCAGAGAGGATGCGGCGCACCTGCAGGCGCTGAGTACCGCGCAGATTCCGACGATCGATCTGCTGGTGGTCAACCTGTATCCGTTTGAGGCCAAAGTTGCGGAGCCCGGATGCACCCTGGAAGACGCCATTGAAAATATCGATATCGGCGGTCCGGCGATGGTGCGGTCCGCGGCGAAGAACTGGAAAGGTGTCGGCGTAGTGACCGACCCGTCGCAGTATGGTGAGGTTCTTGATGAGATGCAGCGCACCGGCGGTGCGCTATCCAACAGCACCCGGTTCGCGCTGTCCGTGGCGGCATTCAACCGTATCGCGAATTACGATGGTGCGATCAGCGATTATCTGTCCTCACTTCAGCGCGACGGGGAACGAAATGAATTCCCGGGACAGGCCAACGGACGTTTTGTGAAGATTCAGGATCTGCGTTACGGTGAAAATCCTCATCAGCGTGCCGCACTTTACCGTGATTTGTATCCTGCTTCGGGATCTTTGGTTACCGCCAGGCAATTGCAGGGCAAGGAACTGTCCTATAACAACCTTGCCGATGCCGATGCGGCATGGGAGTGCGTCAAGAGCTTCGAGCTTCCGGCCTGCGTGATCGTCAAGCATGCCAACCCGTGTGGGGTTGCAGTCGGCGCAGATTGCAAGGAAGCCTATGCGAAGGCTTTTTCGACCGATCCGACCTCAGCTTTCGGCGGCATCATCGCTTTCAATCGCCGGCTGGACCGGGCGGCGGTGGAAGCTGTTAGCAAGCAGTTTGTAGAGGTTCTGATAGCACCGGGTTATGCAGAGGGTGCGATTGAGGCGGTGTCGTCGAAAACCAATATCAGGATTCTGGAAATTCCCGTCGACGGCGTGAAACAATACGGGAAAAATGACTGGGAACGCGGGCGCAATTCGCACGACACCAAGCGCATCGGCTCAGGCTTGCTGATTCAGACGGCGGATAACAGGGATGTTTCCGAGGATGACCTGAAAGTAGCTTCACTGAAACAGCCGACGGTGCAGCAAATGACGGATCTCCTGTTTGCCTGGAAAGTCGCCAAGTTCGTTAAATCGAATGCGATCGTTTTTTGCGGTGATGGGAAAACGCTCGGAGTCGGTGCGGGCCAGATGAGCCGGATCGATTCTGCACGTATTGCGTCGATCAAGGCTGAGAATGCCGGATTGGTATTGAAAGGTTCGGTGGTGGCATCCGATGCTTTTTTTCCGTTTCGTGATGGAGTAGATGCCGTGGTCAAAGCGGGTGCGACGGCAATCATCCAGCCTGGAGGCAGCATGCGCGATGAGGAAGTCATTGCCGCCGCCGACGAGCACGGTGTAACGATGGTGTTTACCGGTATCCGGCACTTCCGTCACTGAAATGAAAATCCTTGTCATTGGCGGCGGTGGCCGCGAACATGCGCTGTCGTGGAAGTTGGCGCGATCACCGCGTGTGTCCAAGGTTTATGTCGCGCCCGGAAATGCCGGTAGCGGACGTGAGGACGGGGTGGAAAACGTGACCCTCGGAAATCACAATCAAATACTTGATTTTATTAATAAAAATAATATCGCCCTGACCGTGGTTGGTCCCGAAGCGCCATTGGCTGCAGGACTGGTTGATGCTGTGAGTCTGGCCGGCCGGCGCATCTTCGGGCCCACGCAGAAGGCCGCGCAACTGGAAAGTTCTAAGGACTTCGCCAAAAGCTTCATGATCAGGCACGGCATTCCTACAGCGGCATACGCAACTTTTACCCAAGCCGCTGCAGCCCATGCCTATATTGATGAACAAGGTACCCCGATCGTTATCAAGGCCGATGGTTTGGCCGCTGGCAAGGGCGTGGTGGTGGCCATGAACGCTGCCGAAGCCCATGCCGCAGTCGACATGATGCTGGTGGGAAACAATATGGGGGCGGCCGGCGCGAGAGTGGTGATCGAAGAGTTTCTGCAAGGCGAAGAAGCCAGCTTCATCGTGCTGGCCGACGGCCGCCACGCGCTGGCGCTGGCCAGCAGCCAGGACCACAAGCGACTGCGGGACGGCGATCACGGTCCCAATACCGGAGGAATGGGTGCCTATTCCCCGGCGCCAGTGGTGACGCCGAAAGTCCATGCCCGGGCCATGCGTGAAGTCATTCTGCCGACGATCAATGGCATGGCGGCTGACGGTTTGCCGTACACCGGATTTCTGTATGCGGGACTGATGATCAGTGCCGACGGCCGGCTGAAGGTGCTTGAATTCAACTGTCGCATGGGCGATCCGGAAACACAGCCTATCATGATGCGGCTGAAGAGCGATCTGGTCCCGCTGATCGAGGCCGCGGTCGATGGACGGCTCGACAGCGTTAGCGAGGAATGGGATACGCGGG
>JAYOED010000001.1:0-7533 GCA_038106575.1 Burkholderiales bacterium | reverse complement strand
CCCGCTTCACCACGTCCATGCCGACGCCCCGGCCCGAGATGTCCGTAACCTTGGCGGCCGTGGAGAGTCCGGGATGGAAGATCAGGTTGAAGATCTCGCTGTCCGTGAGGTTTCTGTCCGGATCCACGAGGCCGCGGTCGATGGCCGGCTCGACGGCGTCAGCGCGGAATGGGATACGCGGGTGGCGCTCGGGGTGGTGATGGCTGCCGCGAATTATCCCGAGGAGCCGCGCAATGGCGACGTTATCAGCGGATTACCGGAGGCCGGCGAGGATTTTCATGTGTTCCATGCCGGCACATCCTTGGCGGGCAAGGAAGTGGTCACTGCGGGTGGAAGGGTATTGTGCGTGACAGCGCTTGGCCATAACACACGTTCCGCCCAGCGCCGTGCCTACGAAATCACGGAAAACATTCGCTTCGACGGCATGCAGTACCGCCGTGACATCGGGCATCGTGCCATCGCGTCTGGCCGCAAGTAACGCGTATTGCGCCTGCAGTTTTCAATGAATACCGCCACCGTCAAAACCTATCTGACCGGATTGCAGCAGACCATCGTCGAGCAGCTGGAAGTTCTGGATGGTGGCAAATTCTTGCATGACAGCTGGAATCGGCCGCAGGGTGGTGGCGGCATTACCCGGTTGACTGAAAATGGTGAACTGTTCGAACGCGGCGGCGTGGGATTTTCGCACGTGTTCGGAGACAATCTGCCGCCTTCCGCATCAGCCTCGAGGCCGGAGCTTGCCGGGCGTTCATTCCAGGCGATGGGAGTGTCGCTGGTACTGCATCCCCGCAACCCCCATGTGCCTACGGTGCACATGAATGTGCGCTGCTTTATCGCTGAAAAAGCTGGCGCAGAGCCGGTGTGGTGGTTTGGCGGCGGCATGGATTTAACACCCTACTATGGCGTCGAAGAAGATGCCGTGCACTTTCACCGCACCTGCAGGGACGCACTTGTCCAGTTCGGCCCCGAACACTATCCGCGGTTCAAGCAGTGGTGCGATCGCTATTTCTATCTTAAACACCGTACTGAGCCACGCGGCATCGGCGGGATATTTTTCGACGACCTGTGTACACCTGATTTTGAAACCTGTTTTGCGCTGATGCGCAGCGTGGGTGATCATTTTCTGCCAGCTTACACACCCATTGTCGAGCGCCGGCGCGACCAGGCGTATGGTGAACGGGAGCGGGACTTCCAGGCGTATCGCCGCGGTCGCTATGTCGAATTCAACCTGGTCTATGACCGGGGTACGCTGTTCGGACTGCAGTCGGGCGGGCGTACGGAATCCATCCTGATGTCCTTGCCACCCGTCGTACACTGGCGCTACGACTGGCGCCCGGAACCGGGCACGCCCGAAGCAGCGCTCTATACCGACTATCTGACCGAAAAAGACTGGGTCTGACGCCCGTCAGGCTCCGAGCCAGGATTTGATCGAACGATCCGCTCGCGCAACCGACCGAGCATGTAAACATCGCTTGCGCTCGCTGCTGCGAAACTGTGCTGCTCGGGGTTTTGCGGAAAGACTGATAGTGTGCCAGGGTCGCATACACATGCTGTTGCAATAGCTTCAGTTCAGCGGCAAGGTGAGAAAACGGAAAACCAGCGCCTGATTGATCAGGTCGATGACCAGCTCCGAGTCAGAGGCTTCGGTCATGACGATGGAGAGAATTTCCGGATGATACTTTTTCAGTAGCTTGAAGGCTAGGGATTTCTGGTCGCTGCCACAGATGTCGGCCACGATGGCGGCGATCTCCTTCTCTGAGAGAACCGTCAGAGCGCGCTCTTCGGGATCCCGATGCGTTTAATCGGCGCCTGCGGGGAAGGAAAGGCCGAGGCCGGCGTTTGGGGTTTATTCTCCAAGATACGCATGCCTCACTTGTGGGCTGGATAACAGATTTTCGGCAGTATCAGCAAGAACAATATTACCGCTTTCCATGACATATCCTCGGTTACAGGCCTCAAGCGCCAGTTTTGCATTTTGTTCAACCAGCAGTATGGTGACGCCTTCTGCAGACACGGCACGCACGGTTTCAAATATTTTTCTCACCAACAGCGGCGCGAGACCCATGCTGGGTTCGTCGAGCAACAGCATTCGCGGCCTGCACATCAGTGCCCTTGCAATGGCGAGCATCTGCTGTTCACCGCCGGACAGAGTTCCCGCGTATTGTGTCTTCCGTTCTGCTAGTCGCGGAAACAACGTATATGCCCGTTCAAGGTCCCGGAGAATCGCCGATTCATCAGTGCGGGTGTAGGCGCCCATTGCCAGATTTTCCGCCACGGTGAGCCGTGGAAACATCCCGCGTCCCTCGGGTACCAAGGCCAGACCGCGCCGCACCAGGTCATACGCCGGTTCCCCGCCCATTTCGGTGCCGTCATAGACGATGCTGCCGGTAGCCGGTTTGAGGAGGCCGGAGATTGCCTTCAGCAGGGTGGTCTTACCTGCGCCATTGGCGCCGATCAGGGCAACAACTTCGCCGGCAGCGACATCCAGGTCCACCCCCTTGACGGCCTTGATTCCGCCATAGGCCACTTGCAGATTGCGAATCGTCAACATGATAGTCAGGCTAGGCCGCCGCCTAGATAGGCTTCTATGACACGGGGATCGCGCTGCACCATGGCTGGCGCTCCCTCAGCAATTTTCTCGCCATAGTCAAGCACGGCGACACGATGTGAAAGGCCCATAACCAGCTTCATGTCATGCTCGATTAGCAGTATGGTAATGCCGTCGGCACTGATACGTTCGATCAGGCTACTCAGCGCCTCGGTTTCCGTGGCGTTCATCCCGGCCGCCGGTTCGTCCAGGGCCAGCAACAGCGGATCAGTGGCCAGAGCGCGCGCGATTTCAAGACGGCGTTGATCACCATAGGGAAGATCACGTGCAATATCGTCCGCACGTGGCGACAGCCCGCAGTAGGCAAGCAACCTGCGCGCGCGCTGCGTGATGGCGCGTTCTTCAGCTTTCGCATGCTGCGTGTGCAGAACCGCGCCCAATACGCCGGTTGAGGATCGCAGGTGTCTGCCAGCCATGACATTTTCCAGGGCGGTCATACTGCCGAATAGGCGGATGTTCTGGAATGTGCGGGCGATGCCGTGGCGCGCAACATCGTGAGGTTTTAGGTTGTTCAGAGAAGCGCCATCGAAGGTAAGCGTACCGGCGTCAGCGGTGTATAACCCGGTCAGGATGTTGAACAACGTGGTTTTGCCTGCACCGTTGGGGCCGATCAGTCCGAAGATTTCTCCGCGGCGCACATCGATTGAAACGCTAGACAGCGCGGTCAGTCCACCAAAATTCTTGGTGATGCCGGTAGCGGCGAGCAGGGGGGTATCAGGCGGCATCGGGTGTATTTGCAGCGCTAGTTGCACGCCGCCGCCTCGCCGGACGAATTCCTGAAGGGCGAAGCAGCATCATCAGCACTAGCGCTAGACCGAACAGCAGCATGCGCAGATCCGCCGGATCAATGATTACTTTCCCCAGCCAGCGCTGTTGCAGCGGACCGATGTAGCGCAGCGCCTCAGGCAGCGCAGTAAGCAGGATCGCACCGATGACGACGCCGGCCACGTTGCCCATGCCGCCAAGAACGACCATGCAGAGCACCATGATGGAATCGATGAGGTGGAAGCTTTCGGGGCTGACGAAACCTTGGAATGACGCAAAGAGACCACCGGCTACACCGCCAAAGGTAGCGCCCATCGCAAATGCCAGCAGCTTCATGTTGCGGGTGTTGATACCCATGGCTGAGGCGGCCAGCTCGTCTTCGCGGATTGCAATCCAGGCGCGGCCGATGCGCGAATTCTCGAGGCGCAACGAGATGAAAATACAAGCCAGAACACAGGCGAGGAAAACGAAATAATAGCTGTGCACAGGAGTGAATTCGAGACCGAGTGCCTTGTGGGTTTGCGCCAGCGAAAATTTATCAATCTGAAGGGGATCAATCAGGGTGATTCCCTGGGGGCCGTTGGTGATGTTGACGGGACGGTTCAGGTTGTTGAGCAGTACCCGGATGATTTCACCAAAACCCAAGGTGACGATTGCCAGATAATCCCCGCGCAGCCGCAGTGTTGGTGCGCCCAGCAGGATGCCAAAGATTGCCGCGACCCCCGCGCCAAGCGGGAGCAGCGCCCAGAACGGCCAGTGCAGGCCGAACTGCGGTGAGGCGAGCAGTCCATAGCAATAGGCACCAACGGCGAAGAACGCGATATAGCCCAGGTCTAGCAACCCGGCGAAGCCAACGACGATATTCAGGCCGAGGGCGAGCATGATGAACAGCAGAGCCACGTCGGTGATGCGCACCCAACTGCGTCCCAGCAGGGATTCGATCAGAAAGGGAGCGGCAAGCAGCAACATTGCAACTGCGACCCATGCCGCCCGGTGAAAAGCTGGGTGACGGAAAAAAGCCGGCATGTTCACTGGCGGTAGCCCGCCTTGTTCATACCCGGTCTCCGCTGTGCTGTCCCATTAATCCTGAAGGTTTCAGTACTAGCACCAGAACCAGCACTAGAAACGCGAAGATGTCCCGATAGTTGCTGCCAAGTACGCCGCCGGTCAGGTCGCCGATATAACCCGAAGCTAGGCTTTCGATGACTCCAAGCAGCAGGCCACCGAGCATCGCGCCGGCCACGTTACCGATGCCGCCGAGTACTGCAGCCGTGAATGCCTTCAGCCCGAGCATGAACCCCATGAAATAGTGGCCGAGCCCGTAGTAAAGAACCACCATCAGCCCGGCAACAGCGCCAATGGCTGAGCCCAGAACGAATGTGAATGCGATGACGGTGTTGGCGTTGACTCCCATCAGGCCGGCGATGTCGGGGTTCTGCGCGGTTGCCCGCATTGCCCGTCCCATGCGGCTGGAACGAATGAACCACAACAGGGCAGCCATGATTGTGCAGGCGAGAACAAAAATGGCCGCCTGCAGCCCGGTCAGCTGAGCGCCGAGTATCGAAATACGGGCGGATCCTACGATTTCCGGCATTGCTATGTACTGTTTGCCCCAGATCAGCGCCGCGGTGTACTGCAGCAATATGGAAATGCCGATTGCGGTAATCAGCGGCGCCAGTCGCGGAGCGCGCCGCAGCGGCCGGTAGGCAACACGCTCAATGGTCACGCCCAGGCTGACACAGACAATCATCGCCGCGCCACCGGCCAGCAACAGCACAAGCGGCGCCGGTAAACCCGCTGCGGCGAGCATTTGTGCGACAGTCAGCGAAACCAGAGCGCCGACCATTGTGATATCACCGTGTGCGAAATTGATCAGGCCTAGAATGCCGTAGACCATGGTGTAGCCGAGGGCCACCAGCGCATAAATGCTGCCCAATACCAGGCCGTTCACGATTTGTTGGGCAAAGATTTCCATCGCTGAATATGGCAACGGCACCGTCGCGGGCGCCATTGATCGTCAATTGCGGATTATTTTTGTGCTGCCGGCGTACCGGCGTTGGGTTTGACCGTTTCCAGGGGAACCCACTGGCCTCCCTTGACTACGTAGATGGTGATCGGCCCGTCTTTCAAATCACCCTTGTCATCGAATGCAATGGGGCCAATGACACCTTGATAACTTGTCTTGCCGACCTCTGGCAGGAATTTGGCGGGGTCAGCCGAACCAGCGCGTTTCATCGCATCGATGAAGACCATCACGGCGTCGTAACCCATCGGGGCAAACAGCTCAACGCCCTGATTAAATTTGGCCTTGTATTTTTCCAGGAACTCTTTTCCGCCAGGCATCTGTTCCTTGGGCAATCCGGGAATTGATGCCATTGCACCTTCGGAGGCATCACCGGCAAGCTTGATGAAGTTCGGCGTTTGCATGCCGTCGCCCCCGATGTACTTGGCTTTGATGGCGATTTCCTTCATCTGCTTGACCATCGGCGCTGCCTGGGGATCAATGCCGCCAAACATGATCAGATCGGGCTTTTTTCCCTTGATCCGGGTCAGGATGGCCTTGAAGTCGGTGTCTTTGTCTGTGGTGTGTTCACGCGCGACGATCTTGGCACCCAGCGACTTGATGGTGTTCTCGAAGGCGTCAGCCAGACCCTGACCGTATGCCGTGCTGTCATCGATGACAGCGACATTCTTGACCTTCAGTGTGTTGGCAGCAAAACGCGCTAGCGTTGGACCCTGCTGGTCATCGTGGGCGACGACGCGGAACGTGGTCTTGAAGCCTTGCTGGGTGTATTTAGGGTTGGTCGACGACGGGGAAATCTGCGGGATGCCGGCGTCAGAATAAATTTTGGAGGCTGGGATCGAAGCGCCGGAATTGAAATGGCCGACCACCGCGGCAACCTTCGAGTCCGCGAGCTTTTGCGCGACAGTCGTGGCCTTGGTCGGGTTCGCCTCGTCGTCCTCGGCGACAATTTCAAATTTCACTTTCTTGCCGCCAATTTCGATATTGGCGGCATTGGCATCGTCGATGGCCAGTTTTACTCCGTTGCGAATGTCTATGCCGATGTGCGCCTGCGGACCGGTCAGTGGCGAGGCCGAACCGATTTTGACGTTCAGCATCTGCGGTTCAGAAGGGGCTGCCGCTTTCGGTACGGGTTGCGGCGCCTCCTTGCTGCAAGCGGCCAGCAATGTTGCGACGAGCAGCGCGACGGCGAAGTCGGGCAGTGGGTTTTTATGCATGAGGACTCCTTGAGATGGTTCGGCGATATGCGCGGTTCAGATCTGAGTATGGCTGGGCAATACGCTTTTAACTCTTTGTTACTGAAAGGAATTTACCGATTATCGATGCTGCTTCCCGTGATGTCAATTTAAGTGTCAACCAAAGAAAAAGCCGGCTATTGCCGGCTTTTCATGCGTAGATGATATGGGGAGAGTTATTGCGACAGAATCCAGCGTACCAGAGTCTTGATGTCATTTTCCTTGACGTGCGGATTTGACGGCATCGGGATGGAGCCCCAGGCGCCGGATCCGCCGGCCTTCACTTTATGGGTGAGCTTGGCTTCTGCCGCCTTGTCCGCTTTGTATTTTGCCGCGATTTCCTTGAAACCGGGTCCGATGAGTTTCTTGTCCACTGCGTGGCAGGTCATACAACCGCTGGACTGCGCTAGTTTTTGGTCAGCAAAGGCACTGTTGGTGGCCAGCAACGAGGTAACGGCCAGCACGATAAAGACGAATTTCATTACAACTCCTTGGTTGGTCGAACTTTTGAGAGCGGCGATTGTAGCCGAAGTGGATTTATCGATGGCAGCCCTAAACAAACAACCCAAGGCCCTCTATTTCAGGAAAGAAACGCTTTGTTCGGCCATGGATCGTTGCAATTCACCGGATTAATAGGTGGCGGAACAATAACTATATGATTTAATTAATAAATACTGAAATTGAGGACAAGCGGTATCTATTCAGCTCCTGATCAGTGTAAATAGATAATAGGCACGCAGAAACGCGGACAGCAGCAACACGTTGCGGGTCGCCAAAACGGTAGCGAAAATCGGCATCCCAGTACGTGCGTTGACGCAAGAGAGGGCAGAGGTAATCCAGCCTGCCGTGCTTATGACGTACAGCATGCGCGCAGCCATGATGATCTAGATCAGTGCACCGTT
>JAYOED010000036.1:0-21980 GCA_038106575.1 Burkholderiales bacterium | reverse complement strand
TCTTTGCTGTTGGCTTTTCAAACGGAGGCTACTGGGCAAGTTTTCTAGCGGCTCGCAAGCACGTGAATGCTGGAGCATCACACTATGGTGTTTGGGCATGGTCTACATCCGCGGGCTGGAATGGCTACCCAGCTAATTATTTTAAAAGCGATAGCAACCCTGTTCTGGCAATTCATGGCGACAACGATAGTGTTCAGCAACCCCGTCTTGTATATGGTCAGTTAGTTATCGTTGAAGGTAAAAGCCCTAAGTTTAAAAAGCATATTTTTGGTGACGCAGGACACAGCTGGGATTGCAAACCGTGTCGAGAAGATGGCTATAACGAAGAGGCCACTAGACAAGCGCTGAAAATGACCCTCGGGCTTTTCGAAGCAAATAAACGCTAATCTCTGACCCATAGATACCAGCGCCCATTTATCCGTCACATATTGAAGATAATGGTGCCGTTCCTCCTTGCTGCCCACTTGGTTGCGTTCCATTCACGGCGCTCAGAATCCGTAAAGTGACGCGCCCGGCTGGGCCAGGCCCTGGGCGGCGCGCAGCAGGCATACCTGATTGGTGCCATCGGAGTGCAGGAAACTCGCGGCGTCCCGCAGGTATTTCTCCACCGGGTGATCATGCATAATGGAAGCCCCGCCCAAGATCTCGCCAGCAAGCCTACAGGCCTCGAATGCAGTTTCCGATGCGTTAACCTTGGCAAGCAGGCCCAGCGTGCGTGCCTCGGGTTGCTTGCGGTCGGCGAGCCAGGCGGCACGCCAGATCTGCGTGCGGGCCGCATCGATTTTCATGGCCATCTGCGCGAGCATCATTGCGACTGCCTGGTGCCCGACGATGGGCTTGCCACCCTGCACGCGCTCCTTGGCGTACTGCAGGGAGTACTCGTAGGCCGCGCGCCCGACACCCAGAGCGGTGGCGGCCGCCTCGGCCTTGCTACCCCACATAAATTCCGAGCGCAGGCGCGACATGAGCCCTTCGCCACCGAGCAGATTGGAGGCGGGGACGCGGCAGTTCTCGAAATGGAAGGTGCCGTTGGTCGCCAGCCGCTGGCTGCTTTTTTCGTGGAAGAATCCGACGCGGAAACCCGGCGTGTTCGAAGGCACGATGAATACGCTGCCGCCTTCGCGCAAGCTCTTCTTAGGATCCGTGCGTGTGACGACGAAGTAGAGCTTCGCCATGCAGCCGTTGGAAACGTAGCGCTTGGTGCCGTTGATGACCCAATGGTCGCCGTCGTGAACGGCGGTAGTATGAAAATCGATGTCTGGGGAGTCGTAGTAGCCCTGGTGATCGGAGCCGGCTCCGGGTTCCGTGAAGCCGATCGCGAAGGTCGCTTCCGGGTCCTTTACGAACGGCGGGATGAAGCGCTGCTGTTGCTCCGGCGTCATTGCGTCGGAGATGATGTGCGCCATCTTCCAGCACTGGTCCATGATTACGGCGAAGCCGAGGTCGCCGACCGCGAGCTCCTCGCCGACGATGCACATGGTCAGGACGTCCACCTCCGCGCCGCCGAATTTCTTCGGGATACCGAGCGTGCGCAGTCCGGCCTTATCCGCCTCGCGGATCCAATCCCAGGGAATGCGCTCGGCCGCCGTGGGCAGGCGGTCGCGGCGCAATACGTCGGGCTTGATCGTCTTCTCTGCGAACTCGCGCGCGACATCGCGCCAGTGCTTCTGCTCCTCGGACAGACCGAAATCCACGGTTACGCCTCCAGTGTTCGTTGACTGCTATTTGTCTCACCTTAACAGCCGACTAAGGTTCTAGAAAACTTAACTATTGGCGGAGAGTGTGAGATTCGAACTCACGAACGTCTTGCGACGTTGCCGGTTTTCAAGACCGGTGCATTCAACCGCTCTGCCAACTCTCCGTATTCCGAATTATCCCATTGCCGGCTTTGGCTCCAGCCGCACCAGACGGCGCTTAACCTGCCCTGTAGAAGTCCGACGGGCCGGGATTTTAGCGTCAAAGCGCCCAAAACCATCGCGGAAAGCAGCGTTATGTAAAATAATGATATTTATTATCAATTGAATGCGTAATGTTATTTATATCCAAAAATCGGGTTTTTATTGAAACTTTCCCCCGGTTTCAGTAGTCTTACCTCCGGCCGTTTTGGTCAACCTTTACTGGAGAATCGAACACATGCAACCTGACCTGCAAACCGGAACTTATTCTGCGGGCTCACTGGACATTGCCGTCCAGCAGAACAAGGTTCTGCGCAATACCTATCTGCTGCTGGCCATTTCATTGATTCCTACCGTGATCGGTGCAGTCGTGGGCATGAGCTACGTGAATTTCAGTTTCATGCGGTCCAGCCCCGGGCTGACCTTCATCGGCATGTTGGTCATTTTCTATGGCTGGATCTTCGCCATCGAGAAAAACCGCAACAGCACGCTGGGTGTCGGCCTGTTGCTGGGCTTCACCGCCTTCCTCGGGCTGATGCTGGCACCCTTGCTGACGCAAGTGCTTGCACTGCGCAACGGCGGACAGCTGGTCATGATGGCAGCGGGCGGCACGGCGGCGGTTTTCTTCGTGCTCTCGGGCATCGCGTCGACCACCCAGCGCGACTTTAGCTTCCTCAATAAATTCCTGCTGGTGGGGTTTGTGGCGATCATGCTAACTGTCGTCGCGAACTTTTTCTTTCAAAGTCCGCTGGTTCACATGGTGCTGCTGGCAGCGTTTATCATCTTCTCTTCAGCCATCATCCTTTGGCAGATCAATGCCATTGTGCGCGGCGGGGAAACCAATTACGTATCGGCAACGCTGTCACTGTATATCGCGGTTTACAATATCTTCACCAGCCTACTGCAGTTGCTGGGGATATCCGGCGGCGACCGCGACTGAGAACAGTCAAGCCTCATAAAAAGCGGCCTGCGGGCCGCTTTTTTTCGCTATAATCCTGTCATTCCCGCTCGAACAACGCGATTGTTTCAACATGCGCGGTGTGCGGTAACATGTTGATGATTCCGGCGGCCCGCAGCTTATATCCATGCTGCGCTGTCAGTACCTCGGCATCACGTGCCAGTGTAGCCGGATTGCAGGATACATATACGATGCATCGCGGACCGTCATTCCCAACCAGCTTGACCAGTTCGAGGGCGCCGTCACGCGGCGGATCGATCAGTAGCTTGTCGAAGGAACCGAGTTTCGACCAGGCCTTTGCGTCGATGCGAAACAGATCCATCACCTGGAAACGGGCGCCGCCATCGAGACCGTTGCGCCGCGCATTATACTGCGCACGCTCGATCAGATCGGCATTGCCTTCGATGCCGATAACCTGTGCACCACTACGTGCGATCGGCAGCGTGAAGTTACCCAGACCGCAAAAAAGGTCGGCAATGCGTTCTCCCAGCTGCGGATCGAGCAAATCCAGCGCACGCCGCACCAGAACCCGATTGATCGCGTGATTAACCTGGGTGAAATCGGTGGGCATGAACTCAATCCGCACATCGAACTCGGGGATCGTGTAGAACGGCAAGCCCGTGCCCGACGGATAAAAAGCATACTCGCTGCCCGGCCCACCGGGCTGCAGCCAGAATTCGATGTCCTGAGCTTCAGCGAAAGCGCGTAGCAACCCTTCGTCCTCCGGCAGCAACGGATCGAGGGTGCGCAGCACCAAAACATCGGCTGCCTCAGCAAGTGCAAGCTCGATCTGAGGCAATCTCTTACGGATGCTCAGGCTACCGACCAGTTCGCGCAGAGGCACCAGCAGATCCGAAATCCGTCGTGGCAGCACTTCACAAGCGGTCATGTCAGCCACATAGCTGCTACGCTTTTCGTGGAAGCCGACCAGGACGCCACCCTTTTTGACGACGTCACGCACCGTCAGCCGTGCGCGGTGGCGGTAGCCCCAGCCAGGACCATGAATCACCGGCAGCATCTGCTCCGGCACCACCTTGCCGATATGCCGCAAGTTGTCCTCGAGGACGCGCTGCTTGGCCGCGACCTGCATGGGCAGATTCATGTGCTGCAGGCTACAGCCGCCGCACAGCCCAAAAAAACGGCACTGCGGCCGGGTGCGAGCCGAGGTCCCGGTGTAAATCCTCGTTGCGTAACCCTGCTCGAATGCCGGCTTGCGGCGATAGATGGCAGCTTCGACGGATTCTCCAGGCAGCGCACCTTCGATGAACATCACCTTGCCGTCATGGCGGGCGATACCCTTACCTTCGTGATCCAGGGATTCAATCTGCAGCGGACCGGCCGGTGTCGTCCGCGGGGTGTTGCTGCGACCGCGCATCAGGCCTTCCAGCGGGCCAGAAACTCCTGCCAATGCGGCTGTTTCAGTTTGTCGAGGGTAGTGCGCACCACCTGGACCTGGCCGTCATGTTGGGCCGGTGTCAGCGCGCCACGCATCTGCTGGAAACGCAGAAACACCAGATAGGTATTGACGACATCGGTCTCACAGTAACGCCAGATGTCTTCCAGACGACCGTCCTGATAGGCACCCCACACCGCTGAACCGTCCATACCCAGCTTGCCCGGCAACCCCATCAGCTGCGCCAGCGCGTCGAGCGGCGCGTTGGCACGCCCTTGATACAGAGCCAGCAGATCCATCAGGTCGAGATGGCGCTGGTGATAACGGCTGATGTAATTATTCCATTTGAAATCGCGATCATCCTCACCCTGATCCCAGTAGCGGAGCGCTTTCACGCCATGCATCAGGCCGCGGTAGTGCAATACCGGCAGGTCAAAGCCGCTGCCGTTCCATGACACTATTTGCGGTGTGTATTTTTCAATGCCATCGAAAAAACGCTGGATGATTTCGCCTTCGCTCTCGCCCGCGGCGCCCAGCGACCATACCCTGAAACTGTCGCGATCCTGCAATGCACAGGAAATGACCAGCACTCGGTGCAGGTACTGTGGCAGGAAGTCGCTGCCATGCGTTTGCCGGCGAAGTTGGAACGCCATTTCAGCGGCATCGGCGTCGGAAATATTGTCATCGAGTCCGTGCAAACGGCGGATGCCGGCGACATCGGGCACGGTCTCGATATCAAATACCAACACAGGCGTCAAATAATATTCCTTTAAAAACAGAAGCTTATAATATCAGGCGAAAATGCCCGTGGAAAGGTAACGATCGCCGCGATCGCAGACGATGAATACGATCACCGCATCACTCACCCGCTCGGATATCTGCAGCGCAGCCCACAGCGCGCCGCCTGAGGACACACCCGCGAAGATACCCTCCTCGCTAGCGAGTCGGCGCGCGGTGTTTTCAGCATCAATCTGAGTCACTTCGACCACCTGATCGACCCGTGACCAGTCACAGATTTTCGGCAAATAAGCTGCAGGCCATTTGCGAATGCCGGCGATCTGTGAACCATTGGCAGGCTGGCAGCCGATAATCTGTATCTTCGGATTCTTTTCCTTAAGGTAGCGCGAAACACCCATGATAGTGCCTGTCGTACCCATGCTGGACACAAAATGGGTGATCCTGCCACCGGTGTCGCGCCAGATTTCCGGACCGGTGCCTTCGTAGTGCGCCAGAGGATTGTCGGGATTGGCAAACTGGTCGAGCATCACGCCACGGCCTTCGCGCACCATGCGTTCAGCGACATCACGTGCGCCTTCCATGCTCGCTTCCTTGGGCGTCAGTATCAGTTGGGCACCGTAGACCCGCATCGTCTGCTGGCGCTCCAGCGACTGGTTCTCCGGCATCACCAGCACCATGCGATAACCCATGATCGCTGCCGCCATCGCCAGTGCGATGCCAGTATTGCCGCTGGTAGCCTCGATCAAGGTATCTCCGGGCTTGATGGTGCTGCGTTCCTGCGCTCGGCGGATCATCGACAGCGCCGGACGGTCTTTGACCGAACCTGCGGGGTTGTTACCTTCGAGTTTGGCCAGCAGTGTATTGGACGTCTTGCCCGATGAACGCTTCAACTGCACCAGGGGCGTTTCGCCGATGAAATCCTCGAGCGGGCGGTACACAGTTTACCCCGCCTTCGCCAGCAATTGCCGGCAGTAATCCGCCACACCCTGCTCGACCGTCAGGAACGGTTCAGCGTATCCGGAACCGCGCAAAGCTGTCAGGTCGGCTTGCGTGTAACTCTGGTACTTACCCTTGAGGTCGCCGGGAAACGGGATATAACGAATGAAGCCCTGCTGCTGCAGTTGTGCCAGTGTCAGCACAGCCTCGCCTGCTGCGACGCGGTAGGCGTTGACGGTGGCGACCGCCACATCATTGAACGACTGCGCGGCACCTGTGCCGCAATTGAATATGCCGGAGACTCCGGGGTTATTTAGAAAATACAGGTTGACTTTGACGACATCTTCGACCGAAACGAAATCGCGCCGTTGTTCGCCGTTGCCGTAGCCGCCGCTACCCTCGAACAGCCGCACGTGGCCGTCGCTGCGGTACTGGTTGAAGAAGTGAAACGCCACCGAGGCCATGCGACCCTTGTGCTGCTCGCGGTCGCCATAGACGTTGAAATAGCGCAGGCCGACCACCTGCGAGCCGCCCGGGGGCAGCCGGCGCACTCGCTGGTCAAACAGCAGCTTGGAATAGCCGTAGACGTTGAGAGGACCTTCGCAAGCGATATCTTCGCGAAATCCGGTGTGCGCACCGTAGGTCGCCGCCGAAGAGGCATAGATCAGCGGTATTTTTTCAGTCCGGCAGAACTCCAGCAAAGCGCTAGAGTAGGCGTAATTGGTTTCCATCACGTAACGCCCGTCGCTCGCGGTGGTATCGGAGCAGGCACCCTGATGGAATACCGCCTTGATCTTGCCGTGAAACTTCCCCGCTTTCACCTGCGCCAGCAATTCATCCTTGTCGAGGTAATCCGAGATTCTGCAATCCACAAGATTGCGAAATTTGTCGCCCTGGGTCAGATCGTCCACCGTGATGATGTCGGTGATTCCCTGGTCATTAAGTCCCTTGACCAGATTGGCGCCGATGAATCCGGCTGCACCGGTCACTATGAGTGCCATGACTGGTACTCAGTGCCCGCAAAAAGTTCGTCATATTCGACAACGGCGGTACCAAACTTGCCGACTACGAGCCCGGCGGCGCAATTGGCGACCCGTACCGCATCACCCAGCAGGTAACCTGCGGCTAGCATCACGCCCATTGCAGCAATCACCGTGTCACCTGCACCGCTGACATCGTACACTTCGCGCGCCAGCGCCGGCATATGTAGCCGCTCGCCCCGCCTGTAAAGCGTCATACCCTCCTCGCTGCGGGTGACCAGCACCGCACCGAGTCCCAGGCGCTTGCGCAGATTCTGCACCTTTGAAGTCAACTCCCGTTCGCTGCCCCAGCCGCCGATCACGGCACGCAATTCGGAACGGTTCGGTGTGATCAGCGAGGCGCCGCGGTATCGTGAGTAATCTTCGCCCTTGGGATCCACTAAAATTGGCTTGCCGGCATGTCTGGCCAGGGCGATCATTCTGGCGATATGCGCAAGACCACCTTTACCGTAGTCGGAAAGAATCACCACATCGCATGATTTCAGGAGCCGACGGTAATCCTGCAATTTGGTCGCCAGAACTTCATGACTGGGCGGGGTTTCGAAATCAGCACGCAACAGTTGCTGCCCGCGGCTGATGACGCGCAGCTTCACCGTCGTCGACTGGGTTGGATCGTTGTGCAGGCTTGCCGTTATACGTTTGCTCTTCAGCAGTTGCCGCAGGCTGCGGCCAGCTTCGTCACGACCCACAACCGACAACAGAGAAGCCCGGGCACCCAGCGCCCCTGCATTGCGTGCAACGTTGGCTGCACCGCCCGGGCGTTCTTCAACACGTTCGATCTTGACCACCGGCACCGGTGCCTCCGGCGAAATCCGGCTGACCTCACCGAACCAGTAACGGTCGAGCATCACGTCGCCGACCACCAGAACGCGGGCACGGCGGATCCGCATGCGTAACGAAATCTTTTTTTCCTGTTTTTTCATGACTGCGGCATTTTATCGTTTAGCGGCGCCGTTAATTTCTGCAGCAATGCGGTCAAGCACGGCCAAGGGATCGTCCGCACGGGTAATCGGTCGCCCCACAACCAGATAATCAGCCCCGTTCGTCACGGCGGCGGCGGGCGTGACGATGCGCTTCTGGTCGTCCTGCACTGCATCTGCCAGCCGAATGCCCGGAGTCACAAGGCAGAATGACGGTCCGCAGGCCTTGCGCAGCGACGAAGCCTCCTGTGCGGAACACACTACGCCATCCATGCCGCTGGTCGACGCAAGCAAGGCCAGACGTTCCGAAAGCACCTGCGGCGATTCGGAATAGCCGACCTCCCGCAGATCATCCGCTCCAAGACTGGTCAGCACGGTCACCGCAATCAGCAGCGGCGGATCGGATATGCCGGCCAGCGCTTCCCGCGCAGCATGCATCATCACTCGTCCGCCACTGGCATGCACATTGAGCATCCAGACATCCAGTGCTGCAGCAGTCTTGCAGGCAGACGCAACGGTATTCGGAATGTCGTGATACTTGAGATCAAGGAACACATCGAATCCGCGATCAACCAGCTGCTCCACCAGATCGGGGCCGGCCGCGGTAAACAGTTCCTTGCCGACCTTGACGCGACAGCGCGCCGGATCGAGTCTATTCACGAACCCCAGCGCCTGCAGTGCGTTGGCATAATCCAGCGCGACGATGATTCTCGGGCCTTGTCTGCAGCTGCTCATGCGGTGCTCCCCGTCTTGCCGGCACTGTTCATGCCGGAATTCCTTTTTCCTCGACACGGCGCGGAGAATAGGTTTCCCATTCACCGCAGGCCGGACAATGCCAGTAGAACTGCCGGGTGCGGAACCCGCAATGTTCGCACTTGTACATTGCCAGACTGCGTGTATGCTGGTGGATCAGCTGCTTGATCAACTGCAGGTCGTGCTGCTTTTCGGGAGGCGCTTCCAGCAGTTGTGCCTCCAGCAGCTTGTCCAGTCCCAGCAGCGTCGGGGTGCGACGCACTTCGTCACGTACCAGCCGGTAGGCCGCCTGGGCTCCGCCGGCTTCCAGCGTGGCCTGAAACACCATGTCCAATAGATTCAGCGAAGCGTATTTGCCAAGAAACCCGCGCAGCAGGTTCAACCCTTCCTGCGGACGCCCCTGGTCACGGTACGCGTTGAGCAGACGTTCAGCAACCAGCGACAGATATGCCGGGTTCTGCGACTCGATGCGTTGCCAGGCTGTAATCGCGGCTTCCGTATTGCCAAGAGCACGCTCGACATCGCCCAGCAGCATGTTGGCGCGTATGCACAGACGGTGATGCCCGAGGGCTTTCGCAAGATGCGGGCGAGCCTCTCCCGGACGCGATTGCATCAGTTCGCGTGCAGCCATCTCGCAAAAGAAATTGGCGATTTCCTTTTGATAGGAACGTCCGCTGAGGGATTCAAGTTTTTCAGCAGTGGCAATAGCCTTGTTCCAGTCCCTTTCCTGCTCGTATATTTCAAGCAGGAACGAACGTGCTGCCTCCGCGTGCGGCGTGCCGTCCAGCTTGAGAAACAATTCCTCAGCGCGATCCAGCAGTCCCGCTTTTAGGTAATCCTGCGCTAGTTCAAGAACCGCCTGCAGCTTTTGCTCCTGCGCCAGGTCTTCGCGCTCGACAAGATTCTGGTGCATGCGGATCGCACGCTCGACTTCGCCTCGGCGACGGAACAGGCTGCCCAGCGAAAAATGAAGCTCGATGGTCTGCGGATTGACCTTGGCCACCTCAATGAATGCCTCGATCGCCTTGTCCGGCTGTTCATTAAGCAGGAAATTAAGTCCCTTGAAATAGGAAGTCGGCATCAAACGCGATTCGGAAACGATCTGCCGGATGTCGACGCGGGCAGCCATCCAGCCCAGCGCGAAAAACAGCGGCAATGCGAGCAGCCACCACAGCTCCAGATCCATGGCGATTAGCGCTTCACAACATATCCACCGGGGGCATGATTGCCGGCCCGGCGGCATTCGTCGTTCCCTGTTCCCGCGCGGCACGCAATTCGCAGCGGACGCCGGCAAGCTCCCGGCGCAGGCGCAGCACCTGGAACAGTCCAGCCAGTAGTCCGGCCACCGCCCCGATGCAGGAGGCCAGCAGCACTACAACGACCAGCGGTGCATCCCAGCGGAATCCGAGGTAGTAACGCACGGTTACCGGATCCGTATTGACGATCGCAAACGACAGTATCAGCAGAAAAAGAGCGATCTTGATGATCAGCATCAGGTATTCCATAGCCTGCCGAGAATATCACGCCGTTTACCCATGGAGGATCCCTCAAAAAAAACGGCATGGACTCTGCCATGCCGTAGATTGAACGATGCCTGATCGCCCGTTATTTTTTGAAGTCAACCCGTTCACGCAGTTCCTTGCCGGCCTTGAAGTGCGGCACATACTTGGCCGGAACCTGTACACGCTCACCCGATTTCGGGTTGCGCCCGACACGCGGTGGCCGGTAGTTGAGTCCAAAACTGCCAAATCCCCTGATTTCAATGCGCTGCCCCTGCGACAGGCTCTTGCTCATGGCATCAAGGATCATTTTTACTGCAAGTTCGGCGTCCTTGGCAACCAGCTGCGGGAAGCGAGCTGCAAGTTTCGCGATCAACTCCGACTTGGTCATGATGCCCCCTTTTATCTCTTATTGTTGAGTATTGGATGTACCCAATTTGGCTTTGAGCAGGGCGCCGAGATTGGTTGTACCCGAGCTCGCCTGTTTGTCCGAGGCAAGTTTTTGCATGGCTTCGGTATCATCTGCAAGGTCTTTTGCCTTGATCGACAAGTTGATCGTGCGGTTCTTGCGATCGATGTTGATGATCATCGCAGTGACAGAATCGCCCTCCTTCAGCTTGGTGCGGATGTCTTCGACGCGGTCGCGGGACACTTCGGATGCGCGCAGATAGCCTTCTATGTCACCTTCGAGACCGATAACGGCACCCTTGGCGTCTATCGATTTTACCGTTCCGGTAACGATCGAATTCTTGTCATGGCCGCCGACATAATAGTTGAAGGGATCGCCTTCCAGCTGCTTGATGCCGAGCGAGATACGCTCGCGCTCGACGTCGATCGACAGCACCTGGGCCTCAACTTCTTCACCCTTCTTGTAGTTGCGTACAGCCTCTTCGCCGGGCAAGTTCCAAGACAGGTCGGACAGATGCACAAGGCCGTCGATGCCGCCGGCAAGTCCTATGAAGATGCCGAAGTCGGTGATCGACTTAATCTGGCCCTTAACCTTGTCGCCTTTCTTGGCGTTCATCGAAAACTCTTCCCACGGATTCGACATGCACTGTTTCATGCCCAGCGAGATGCGGCGGCGCTCTTCGTCGATTTCCAGAACCATCACTTCAACTTCATCGCCCAGTTGCACAACCTTGGACGGATGCACGTTCTTGTTGGTCCAGTCCATCTCGGAGACATGCACCAGGCCTTCGATTCCCGGCTCGATCTCGACGAACGCACCGTAATCGGTGAGGTTCGACACCTTGCCGAACAAACGGGTGTTGGTCGGATAGCGACGTGAAAGACCGACCCAAGGATCCTCGCCCAGTTGCTTCATACCCAGCGAGACGCGGTTCTTTTCCTGATCAAATTTCAGCACTTTGGCGGTGACTTCGTCATTCACGTTCAGCATCTCCGAAGGATGCTTGACGCGGCGCCAAGCCAGATCGGTGATGTGCAGCAGGCCGTCGATGCCACCGAGGTCCACGAACGCGCCGTAGTCAGTGATGTTTTTGACGATACCCTTGACAGTTGCACCTTCACGTAGGTTTTCGAGCAGCTTCGCACGCTCTTCACCCTGGCTGGCTTCAAGCACGGCACGGCGGGACACGACTACGTTGTTGCGCTTACGGTCGAGCTTGATGACCTTGAATTCCATCTGCTTGTTTTCGTACGGCGTGGTGTCCTTTACCGGACGGGTATCGACCAGCGAACCCGGCAAGAAAGCACGGATACCGTCGATCATCACGGTCAGGCCGCCTTTGACCTTGCCGCTGATCATACCCTGCACGATGTTGCCCTTCTCCAGTGCATCTTCAAGGCCATGCCATGCCGCCAGACGCTTGGCTTTGTCGCGTGACAGGCGGGTTTCACCGTAACCATCTTCGAGGGACTCAATGGCAACACTGACGAAGTCACCCGGTTTCACTTCAATTTCACCACGGTCGTCGCGGAACTCTTCCGCGGCAACATAACTTTCAGATTTCAGACCGGCATTGACCACCACAAAATTGTCATCAATGCGAACGACTTCAGCAGTGATCACTTCACCGATGCGCATTTCCTTCAGCGCAAGGCTTTCTTCAAAGAGCGCGGCAAAGCTTTCGGCGGGCACTGTCTGGGAGGATGTTTTAATCATTGGAATCAGTAGGTTATCATACCCGTTACAGAAACGGGAGGTTAGTTGAGAAAAGCCATGAACCAAGGTTCATGACACCCGGAATGCTTGATTTAGTGTGTTTTTTGTTGCTTTTTTCGGTATAAACACAATACCTGCGCAACCACCGCGTTTACGGGAATGCCCGTAGTGTCTATTTCATCGGCGTCTGCGCACTTCTTCAGAGGTGCCACGGCGCGGCTGCTGTCGCGAAAATCGCGCTCGCGGATGTCCTGCAAAAGGGCGGTTATACTAGCACCGACCCCCTTTTCGATCAACTGCTTATAGCGTCTTTGCGCCCGCTCCTCCGCACTCGCTGTCAGATAGATTTTCAGGACCGCATCGGGGAACACTACTGACCCCATGTCCCGGCCGTCAGCGACCAGTCCAGGGGGCTGGCGGAACCCGTGTTGCAGCGCCATCAAAGCCGCACGCACCCCGGGCAAGGCGGACACACGCGACGCTGCAGTCCCGGCCGCCTCACCACGGATCGCATCGGTCACATCCTCATCGTCAACCCGGATGCGGTCATCCAGAAATTTTATTCCCAGATTCAGGGTGATAGCGACTATTTCACGCTCATCGTCAAGGTTGAAGCCACGTTTTTGCCCCACCAATCCCACAATCCGGTACAACGCACCGCTGTCGAGATAGTGAAAACCCAGTTCCCGCGCCACCAAGGCAGCCACCGTACCCTTGCCAGAGGCTGACGGACCATCAACTGCAATCACCGGTGGTGACATCAACGACCTGCCCCCCTGGCGATACCGGAAAATACCGAAAAGTATTCGGGATAGGTCTTCGCCACACAGTCAGGATCATTGATACGGACATCCACGCCGCCGAGCGTCGCCAGAGAAAAGCACATGGCCATGCGGTGGTCATTGTAGGTGTCGATTGCCGCCGACAGCCATTTGCCGGGTGGCGTGATGCGCAGGAAATCAGCACCCTCTTCCACCACCGCGCCCAGCTTGCGCATTTCCTTCGCCATCGCCGCCAGCCGGTCTGTCTCCTTGACCCGCCAACTGGCGATGTTGCGCAGCGTTGTCGCGCCATTGGCGAACAATGCGACCATGGCCAGCGTCATCGCCGCATCAGGAATATGGTTGCAGTCTATATCCAATGCACACAGCATCCCGCGCTGCCTGGCCTCAATGCCGGCTGTCGCCTCGATCCAGTGATTTCCCATACTCACATCGGCGCCCATCTGCTCAAGCGCCTCCGCGAAACGCACATCGCCCTGCGTACTGCCGCGGCCGACCCCTTCGACACGCACCGGACCACCGCCACTGAGGCCGCTGATCGCCCCGGCAGCCAGAAAATAGGATGCCGAGGAAGCATCGCCCTCGACATGCAAATCGCCCGGACTCACATACTGGGCCTTAGCGGGAATCGTAAACGCAGACCAGCCTTCACGAACGACTTCTACGCCAAAAACGCGCATCGCATTGAGCGTGATCTCGACATAGGGATTGGAAATCAGCCCCCCTTCGACACACACCGCGATTTTTTTCCCAATCAGCGGCAGAGCCATCAGCAAGCCCGTCAGATACTGGCTGGAAACATTGCCGCGGATGCTCACCGATTCCACGGATTTAAGTTGGACCGGACTGATCAGCAGCGGCGGGAATCCGCTGTTTTCGCAATACTCGATGTCAGCACCTAGCTGTTTCAGGGCATCGACCAGATCACCGATCGGCCGCTCATGCATCCGTGCCACGCCATCAATGCGGTATGTGCCGCCGCACAGAGCAAGAACTGCCGTCAGTGGCCGCACCGCGGTGCCTGCATTGCCAAGAAACAGCTCTGCCTTCTTCACCGGAAACACGCCGTCGACGCCGTGCACGGACACTGTCCGCTCCCCTACCTCATCGCAACGCACACCCAAGGCGCGCAATGCCGTCAGCATGTGCCGCGTATCATCAGAGTCGAGCAGATCATGCAGCGTGGTGATGCCACGGGCAAGCGCAGCCAGCAGCAGCGTACGATTGGAAATACTCTTGGATCCCGGCAGGCGCACGGTACCGCGCACAGCACCTACATGATGCAGATCAATGTAATCCATGGGGCTACTTGCGCCTGACCAGCCAGCGCTCGCGCACACGCCGTGCCGATTGGAACATCGCTTCCAGTGCTTCGCAGTCAGCCTTCGCCAGCGCCTTGCGCGCCGCCTCGAGCTCGCCGACATATCCGTCGATCAGCGGCAACAACGCTTTGCGGTTGGCCATACAGATGTCGCGCCACATTTCCGGAGAGCTTCCGGCGATGCGCACAGTATCACGGAGCCCGCCTCCGGAAAAACCCAGCAGCTTGCGGGCATCGGACCGTTGAGCCAGAAAATGGACCAGCGCGAAAGCAATCACGTGCGGCAGGTGGCTCACCGCACCGAAAATCGCATCGTGCTCAGCGGCATCGAGCCGCACGATGCGCGCACCACAGGCCAGCCAGGCGTTCTTCACCAGACGGGTGGCTGCCGCCACGGTCTCCGGTTGCGGCACCATGATCAGGTTGCGGTCCCCGAACAATTCCGCAAAGGCGGCACCAGCGCCGCTGTTTTCAGTACCCGCGATCGGATGGGCGGGAACGAAACGCGGGAAATGCACGCCCAAGTACCTGCGTGCCGCGGCAATCACGTCCTGCTTAGTACTGCCGGCGTCGGTAATCACAGCTTGAGCCGGCAGCGCGGGTGCTATGCGCCCAAAAATGCCAGCCATCTGCCCTACCGGAGCTCCAACCAGCACCAGATCGGCGTCGGCCACGGCCCGTGCGGGATCAGTTTCTATCTTGTCGATTACGCCGCGCTTCAGCGCAAGCTGCAGGTTGCGGCGACTGCGACCGACACCCACCACCTGCCCAACAGCGCGCGCCTTCTTCAGAGCCAGTGCAAACGAACCTCCGATCAGGCCGACACCGATCACGACGAGTTTATTGATGCGTTGTTTTGCCGGCATTAGGTTTAAATTGAGAAATGCTGCGCAGGCCCGTACCTTACCGCTTTACCGCGCCTGCGCAAACTTCGCTGTAATCAGGACCCCAGCGCCTGACCTAGGGCATCGAGAAAACGCCTGTTTTCGGATTCAAGTCCGATTGAGACCCGCAAATGGCTGGGCATGCCGTAGCTGGCAATCGGCCGCACGATGACGCCCGCTTTGAGCAGTTTCCGGAAAACCCCGGCTGCATCGGTAATGCCGAAGGTCACAAAATTACCGTACGAAGGAATATGGGCAAGATTCAAATGCTGCAGACCGTCAACGATCTGCTGCATGCCATTGCGGTTGAGCTCATAGCTTTCCCGGACAAATACCTCGTCATCTAGCGCCGCGGCGGCAGCGGCCAGCGACAGATTGTTGACGTTGAACGGCTGGCGTACCCGGTTCATCAGATCAGCCACTTCCGGCGCCGCAAGCGCGTAGCCCACGCGCAATCCGGCGAGTCCGTAGATTTTGGAAAAGGTGCGTGTAATGACAAGATTGGGAAATTTCTTAAGCCAGGCGATGCTGTCATAACGATGTCGCGGTTCGACATATTCGTTGTAGGCTTCATCGAGAACGACCAGCATGCTTTGCGGCAACCCGGCGATGAATTGCTCTAGTACATCCCCTGCTACAAAAGTGCCGGTGGGATTGTTGGGATTAGCGATGAACACGATGCGCGTATCCGCGCTCAATGCACGCGCCATCGCCTCAAGATCGTGGCCATACTCTCGCGCGGGCACTTCAATACCGCGCCCTCCCACCGCCCGCACGGCCAGAGGGTATACGGCAAACGCGTGTTGCGAATACACCGCCGACTGCCCTTGCGCCAGAAATGCACGCGCCGCCAGTTCCAGCACATCGTTGGAACCGTTGCCGAGCACGATGCCGTCCATCATCACGCAATGGCGATGCGCCAACGCCTTTTTCAGCTCAAAACCGTTGCCGTCGGGATAGCGGTTCAGCCCGTCCATCACCGTGCGCATAGCCTGCATGGCTTTGGGACTCACCCCCAGCGGATTTTCGTTGGAGGCGAGCTTGACGATGGTCGACTCTTCGAGCCCCAATTCCCGAGCCAGTTCGGAAGTCGGTTTACCCGGCTGATAAGGCGCGATGGCTTTTACATATCCTGGCGCGAGGTCACAGACATCCATATATTTTATCTATAAAACAGTTACTTATTTGTTATTCTTAACGTGCCGATGGATATGAACCCAGCACCTTGAGAAATGACGCCTTGCGCCCAAGAGCCGTCAGGGCGCGCGCCACCTTCGGCTCCAGTCGATGACCTAAGATGTCCACGTAGAAAACGTATTCCCAGCGTCCAGTACGGGCCGGACGCGATTCGAAACGCGTCATGCTCACACCATGCTTCGCCAACGGCGTCAGCAGCTCGTGCACCGCACCAGGCACATTGCGTGCCGAAAGTACCAGCGAAGTCTTGTCGCGTCCGGATGGCGGCACTTGCTCGCCCCCGATCACCGCAAAACGCGTGGTGTTCTTCGAATCGTCCTCGATATTGCGCGCCTGCAGCTTCAATCCATAGAGGGTAGCCGCGGTACGGCTGGCGATTGCCGCTGAGCGCCGGTTTTTGCTTGCCAGACGTGCGGCCTCGGCATTGCTGACCACGGCTACGCGTTCGGCCTGCGGCAGATTGCGCGACAACCACTGCTGGCACTGGGCCAGACTCTGGGTATGCGAATAGACGACGCGAATGCCGTCGCGTTTTGCTGCATTGCTCATTAGGCATTGCCGAACCGGCAGCAAAACTTCGCCGCAGATTTTTGCCGGAGTATTGAGCAGCAAATCAAGGGTACGTCCGACCGCGCCTTCGGTGGAATTCTCGACCGGAACGACGCCATAGCCGGCGGTGCCGCTCTCTACGGCCCGGAATACTTCGTCTATGGTCGCATGCGATTGCGAAACCGTCGCCGATCCGAAATGCTTTACTACCGCCTCCTGGCTGAATGTGCCGGCAGGTCCAAGATAGGCCACCGCCAGCTGATCCTCCAGCGCACGGCAGGCAGACATCACTTCGATGAACAAACGTGAGAGTGCAGCGCCCGACAGCGGCCCCTTGTTGAGTTCGCGCACCCTGCGCAGGACCTGTGCCTCGCGTTCCGGCTTGTAGGCCGCAGCACCGCCCTTGGCCTGCCACGCCTGCTGCGCCAGCTTCGCCCGCGCCGACAGCAACTGCACCAGCCGTGCATCAAGGGCGTCGATCTTGCGGCGGATTTCGCTCAGGGAATGAGCCATGGACTTGTTCAGCAGTTCAATCAGTCTGTCGGCAGATATCTCAAGGAAAGCACGCCATTGATGGCCTGCAGTTCGCTCATCAGCGTCCCCGGTACCGCGCTGTCGACATCAACCAGCGTGTACGCCATGTCACCGCGGGACTTGTTTAGCATATTGTGAATGTTCAGTCCGGCACGCGCTAGCGCCGTGGAAATCTGCCCGACCATGTTGGGCACATTGGCGTTGGCGATGCCGAGGCGCCAAGCCGATTCGCGGGACATCAATACATCCGGAAAATTGACCGCGTTGCGGATATTGCCGTGCTCCAGATAATCACGCACCTGATCAGCGACCATCACCGCACAATTGTCCTCGGCCTCGCGGGTCGATGCCCCGAGGTGCGGCAATGCCACGACACCGGGCTGTCCGGTCAGCTTCTGCGCCGGAAAGTCGCAGACATAAGTGGACAGATGCTTCGCAGACAGCGATTCGATCACGGCATCGTTGTCGACAATGCCTTCTCGCGAAAAATTGAGCAGTACAGCGCCTTTCTTGAACAGTTTGGCACGTTGTGCGCCGATCAGACCGCGAGTAGCGGCAACCAGAGGCACGTGGAGACTCACGAAATCGGCCGACTTGAGAACCTCCTCAATGGTGTGCGCCTTGCGAACCTGGGAAGGAAGGCTCCATGCGGCATCAACCGTGATTTCAGGGTCATAACCGAAAACGTTCATACCCAGCTTGATCGCGGCATCGGCAACCAGACTGCCGATCTTACCCAGGCCGATCACGCCCAGCGTGCGGCCCGGCAGTTCAATACCGGCAAACTGCTTCTTGCCGTCCTCAACCAGCTTGTGCAGCGTCTGGTCATCGCCCTTCAGTCCGTCGACAAACCGCGTTGCCGGCAGCAGGTTGCGCGCGGCAATCAGCAGCGCCGCAATCACCAGTTCCTTGACCGCGTTGGCGTTGGCGCCCGGAGCGTTGAACACTGGCACGCCGCGCAGATTCATCTTGTCGACTGGAATGTTGTTGGTACCCGCACCGGCGCGACCGATTGCCCTGACGCTCT
The DNA here is from genome assembly GCA_038106575.1 of Burkholderiales bacterium. Lineage (GTDB taxonomy): Bacteria > Pseudomonadota > Gammaproteobacteria > Burkholderiales > SG8-41. The sequence goes on along the minus strand of JAYOED010000036.1, from coordinate 3,429 downwards.
CCGGTATCTCCATCTTGTGCATGTCATGAGAACGCACCAGGATGGCGTCGGGCACCGCAACGTCGCCCCCCATGCTGTAACGGTCCTGCGGAAAACGCTGCAGACCGACCTTGGCGATGGCATTCAGTGTCAGAATTTTAAGTTGGTCAGCCATTTTTACGCTCGAAATCACGCATGAATTGCACCAGCGCACGCACGCCCTCCAGCGGCATCGCATTGTAGATCGACGCGCGCATCCCGCCGACCGAGCGGTGTCCCTTGAGCTGGGTAAGCCCCGCCGCCTCGCTCTCCTTGAGGAAAGACTTGTCGAGATCGGCATTGCGCAACGTGAACGGAATGTTCATCAGCGAACGGTCATCTCTGGCGACCGGAGAATGATAGAACTCGTTCTGATCTAGGTAATCGTAGAGCAACGCCGCCTTGGCGCGGTTGACCTGCTCGATCTTTTTCAGCCCACCCATTTTTTTCAACCAGTCAAAAACCAGCCCGGCAACATAGATGCCGTAGGTGGCCGGTGTATTCGACATTGAATCGTTTTCCGCCTGCACCTTGTAATCGAAAACGGTCGGCGTTGCCGGAAGAGCCTGTCCCAGCAAGTCATCCCGCACAATGACAATGGTGACACCTGCCGGACCGATGTTTTTCTGTGCACCAGCGTAGATCATGCCGTAGCGCGAAACGTCCATCGGACGCGACAGGATGTGGGAAGACATGTCCGCGACTAACGGCACATCCCCTGTGTCCGGCACCCAGTGGAATTCGACGCCACCGATGGTTTCATTAGTCGTGACATGCACGTAGGCAGCATCGGCATCGAGTTTCCATTCCGCCTGCTTCGGCGCACGGGTGTAATTGTCTGCCTCGGAACTGGCGGCAACGTTAACCGTGCAGTATTTCTTAGCTTCGCTGATCGCCTTCTTTGACCACTGTCCGGTGTTGACATAATCAGCCCTATTTTTTCCGCGCAGCAGATTCATCGGTACGACCGCGAATTGTGCCGTCGCGCCACCCTGCAGGAACAGAACTTTGTAATTCTTCGGTATATCCATCAGTTCGCGCAAGCCCGCTTCAGCGCGGGCATGGATATCGATGAACTCCTTGCCGCGATGACTCATTTCCATGACTGACATGCCACTGCCATGCCAATCGAGCATCTCCTCGGACGCCTGCCTGAGCACCGGTTCCGGCAATACCGCTGGACCGGCGCTGAAATTAAATACTCTTGCCATTCTTGATTGAACGCTATATTGAAAAATTAAAAGTTGACCAGAACTGGCACGGCAAAAGAGGAACGGCTACTGCTCCTCGTCAGTCTCGACGATGGTTTCCAAGCCGACAAGACGTTCGCCCTCATCCAGGTTAATCAGCCGCACACCTTGGGTCGACCGCCCCTGCTCGCGCACTTCGGACACTCGGGTGCGGATCAGCACGCCGCCAGTGGTGATCAGCATGATTTCGTCTTCCTTGCTCACCAGTTGCGCGCCGACCAGTTTGCCGTTGCGGTCACTACTCTGGATTGCAATCATGCCCTGCGTGCCGCGGCCATGCCGCGTATACTCCTCAACCGGGGTGCGCTTGCCGTAACCGTGCTCCGTCGCAGTGAGCACGGACTGGTTTTCATCTTCGGTAGTCAGCAATGAAATCACTTTCTGCTTCGGCTGCAGTTTCATCCCGCGAACGCCCGCCGCCGCCCGGCCCATCGCACGCACTTCACTTTCCTTGAAGCGCACCGCCTTTCCGGCATCGGAAAACAGCATGATATCCTGCTTACCGTCAGTGACAGCTACGCCAATCAGGTAGTCTCCATCGTCCAGGTTGACCGCAATGATGCCCTTGGACATCGGCCGCGAAAACGCCGACAACGCAGTCTTCTTGACCGTGCCGGTAGAAGTGGCCATGAACACGAAATGCTCGTCATCGAACTCCCTGACCGGCAGGATGGCGGTAATCTTTTCGTGCTCCATCAGCGGCACCAGGTTGATGATCGGCTTGCCGCGCGAAGCCCTGCTTCCCTGCGGCACTTCATAGACCTTGATCCAGTACACCCGCCCGCGATTGGAGAAACATAGGATGTAATCGTGGGTATTGGCTATGAAAAGTTTTTCGACGAAATCATCGTCCTTGGTCGTCGTCGCCTGCTTGCCGCGACCGCCGCGCCTCTGCGCCCGGTAATCGGCCACCGGCTGCGATTTCATGTAACCGCCGTGCGACAGTGTGACCACCACGTCTTCCGGCTGGATCAGGTCTTCCGTGCTCAGATCCTGCGTCTTGGTGACAATCTCGCTGCGCCGTTCGTCGCCGTACTGCTTCCGGACTTCGGCCAGTTCCTGGGAAATGATCTTCGTCACCCGTGCCGGCTTGTCGAGTATGTCAAGCAGGTCGGTGATCTTGTCCATCGTTTCACGGTATTCGGTGACAATCTTGTCGGACTCGAGGGCCGTCAGATTCTGCAGGCGCATCTCGAGAATCCGCTGTGCCTGCGTCTCCGACAGTTTGTAACCTTTTTTCTGCAGACCGAAATCCGCGGCCAGACCTTCGGGCCGGTATGACGCACCCTCTCCTCGTGACAGCAGGTCTTCGACCAGCTTGGAACGCCAGAAGCGCGCCATTAGTTCCTGCTTGGCTTCCGCAGGAGTCGATGCCGCCTTGATCAGTGCTATAACCTCGTCGACGTTAGACAGCGCAACGGCAAGGCCTTCGAGAATGTGCCCGCGCTCGCGCGCCTTGCGCAGTTCGAACACCGTACGGCGGGTCACCACCTCGCGGCGATGACGCAGGAAAGCCTCGAGAAACTGCTTTAGGTTGAGGATGCGCGGCTGGCCGTCGACCAGAGCAACCATGTTCATGCCGAAGCTTTCCTGCATCTGCGTGTCTTTCCACAGATTGTTCAGGACGATTTCGGGAACCTCTCCGCGTTTGAGCTCGATAACCGCACGCATGCCCGATTTGTCGGACTCGTCGCGGATATCGGAAATACCCTCGAGTTTTTTCTCGCGGACCAGTTCGCCGATCTTCATCAGCAGATTGGCCTTGTTGACCTGATACGGCAGCTCGTCGATGACAATAGAGACGCGACCGCCCTTTTCGGCTTCCTCAAAATGGGTGCGGGCGCGCATGACCACTTTGCCGCGTCCGGTACGGTAACCGTCGCGTACGCCCTGCACGCCGTAGATGATCCCCGCGGTCGGGAAATCCGGCGCCGGTATGATCGCAATCAGTTCGTCGATGGTAATGTCCGGGTTTTTCAGCAGGGCCTGGCATCCGTCGACGACCTCGCCCAGGTTATGTGGCGGAATATTGGTTGCCATACCCACCGCAATGCCCGAGGAGCCGTTCACTAGAAGATTCGGCACCTTGGTCGGCAGCGTGACCGGCTCTTTTTCCTTGCCGTCGTAGTTGTCGACGAAATCGACCGTTTCCATGTCGATA
>JAYOED010000035.1:21773-22865 GCA_038106575.1 Burkholderiales bacterium | reverse complement strand
AATACCGGCCTGTCACGCCGGGGGTCGCGGGTTCGAGTCCCGTCCACTCCGCCAGCTTTGATAAAAAGGCGAACTCCGTTCGCCTTTTTTTTTGCCGTATAGGGCCCTAGGCATAAGTACTGGAGAAGACGATGTTTGAGTTAATTGATAAACACCGCAAAGCCGTCATGATCGGCATTTTCGTGATCATCGTGCCGCCTTTTGCGATGTTTGGCATTGATTCCTACTTTCAGGGCGGCAGCGGCGGCGACTCCGTGGCAACCGTCGGCGATTTCAAAATATCCCACTACGATTTCACGCAGTCGTTGCGCGAGCGCCAGGAAATGCTGCAGCGGATGGCGGGGGGGCGTGTCGATCCCGGGCTGATCGACAGTCCGGAACTTCGGTTTTCAGTGATTGAAAACCTGGTTCAGCAGCGGTTGCTGCTGGAGCGTGCCCGGCAAAGCGGGATGGTGGTGACGGATGGCCATGTCAGGGAAATGGTCAGCAACGTGGATGCCTTCAAGGAAGACGGCAAATTCTCCTACCAGCGTTATGAGGAACTGCTGAAGGTGCAGGGCATGACGCCCGTGATATTCGAGCAGCGCGTGCGCCAGGACCTGATGAGTGACCATGTCATTCACCCCTATACCGGATCGGTTTTCGTCTCCCGCGCGGAAGCGGCGAACCTTCTTCGCATTTCAGAAAAGCAGCTGGAAATCAGTAATTTTGTGCTTTCTGCTGACGGTTTTATTCCCCAGGTTAAACTTGAGTCCGACGAGGTCAGAAAATATTACGATTCGCACCCGGACGAATTCCGGGTTCCCGAGCAGGTGCGGCTCGAATTCCTGACCCTGAGCATGGAAGTGCTGGCTGCGCAGATGCGGCCCACGGAATCCGAGCTGCGCAAGATTTATCAGGACAATGCAAAACGCTTTGAGGTTCAGGAATCCCGTCAGGCCAGCCATATCCTGATCACACCGGAGTCCGGCAGCGGAGCGGAGGCCAAGAGCAAAGCCAAGGCGAAGGCCGAAGAGATTTATGCGCAAGTGAGGAAAAATCCCAAACAGTTCGGGGCGCTGGCAAAAAAATATTCGCAGGACCCGGGTTCAG
>JAYOED010000035.1:6384-21763 GCA_038106575.1 Burkholderiales bacterium | reverse complement strand
CTCCAAGGGTGGCGATCTCGGATTTTTTGGGCGCGGCGCAATGGTCAAGAGTTTCGAGGACGCGGCTTTTTCGATGAAGCAGGGTGAGATCTCACCGCCCGTCGAAAGCGAGTTCGGTTATCACATCATCCAGCTGACCGGGGCGCGTGCCGGCAAAGCCAAGACTTTCGAGGAGTCCCGCAAGGAAATCGAAGCCGATCTGCGCAAGCAGCGGGCAGGCAGAAAATTTGCCGAACTTGCGGAGTCTTTCAGCAACGCCCTGTTCGAGCAATCCGACAGCCTCAAGCCGGCAGCAGAACTCATCAAGGCCGCCCCGCAGAAAAGCGGCTGGATTACGCGCAGCAACGCCGACAACGCATTGTTGGGTAATCCCAAGTTGCTGCAAGCCGTATTTTCCGACGATGTGCTGAAAAACAAGCGCAACACCGCGGCGATCGAGGTCGCACCGGGGGTGTTGCTGGCGGCACGCGTGGCCGAGCACAAGCCAGCCTCGGTGCAGCCATTCGATCAGGTCGGCGGGTCGTTGACCAAGAAACTGACGCTGCAGCGGGCCGGACAGCTGGCGGCGCAGGAAGGCCGGGCGCGTCTGGCGGCGCTGCGCGAAGGCAAGGCGACTCAGGTCGTCTGGAGTGCGCCGCAGTTGGCCAGCCGCAGCGATCCCAAGGGCATACCCGAAGAGGCGCTGCGCCAGGCATTCAGGACGGATGTCAGCAAGCTCCCGGCCTATGCCGGCACCGAAATTGGAAACGGCGGCTATGCGCTAATACGCATCGTCAAGGTGCAGGAGGCCGAAGGCGCCAAGGACCGGCAGAATGCGATCGCGCAGACGATGCGCCAGGTCGCGGGTCAGGCCGAACTGGCCGCGTTCCTCGCTAGTCTCCGGCAGAAAACGCCTATCAATATCCGCAAGGACGCGATCGAGAGGAAGTAACGGACGGGCAGCGGCTATTCGCTGCGCATGCCGCCGACGACATTGCTGAATCCGCAGTCGACGAAGGTGATTTCACCGGTGATGCCTGCGGCGAGATCGGAAAGTAGGAAAGCCGCCGCGTTGCCGACATCCTCAGTTGTCACGTTGCGCCGCAGCGGGGCGTTATCTTCGACGAATTTCAGGATTTTTCCGAACCCGCCGATTCCGGCAGCCGCCAGCGTCTTGATCGGTCCGGCCGAGATGCCGTTGACGCGGATGCCCTTGGGGCCGAGATCGCTGGCCATATAGCGCACGCTGGCTTCAAGACTGGCCTTGGCCAGTCCCATCACGTTGTAGTTGGGCACGACGCGCTCTGCGCCGAGATAGGACAGCGTCAGCATTGCGCCGGAACGTCCGTCCATCAGCGGCAACGCGGCTTTGGCAAGTGCTGCAAAGCTGTAACTGCTGATGTCGTGAGCGGTCTTGAAGGCTTCGCGCGTCAGCCCGTCCAGGAAATCCCCTTTCAGCGCCTCCCTGGGGGCGAATGCGATCGAGTGCAGCAGTCCGTCGAGGCTGCCCCATTCACGGCCCAGTCCATCAAACAGTGCGGCGATCTGGTCGTCCTGCGTCACGTCGCAGGGCAATACCGGTGTCATACCGAATTCGGCTGCCAGTTTGATTACCCGGTCCTTGATGTCTTCGCCCTGATAAGTAAACGCCAGTTGCGCGCCTTCGCGGCTGGCGGCACGGGCGACGCCGTAGGCGATGGAGCGGTTCGACAGCATTCCGGTGATCAGAATTTTTTTGTCCTGCAGAAAACCCATGTTTGGTCCTTGACGGATATGCGGTGTGGTGCCGCCCGATTATAACCACAAGATGCAGCCGCCAATATCGGCTACACTCTGCCGCGATGCCGCTCATTCGCCATATCCTGACGTTGCTGGTAATCGTGTTTGCAGCTGGCTGCGGCGGATCACCGTGGAACGACCCCTATCCCGCATCCGAAGCCCGCTCCAACACGCTCTACACGTCTTTTACGGAAAGACCGAAGCATCTCGATCCGGTGCAGTCCTATGCCGAGAATGAGTATGCCTTCATTGCCAACATCTACCAGCCGCCGCTTCAGTACCATTACCTGAAGCGCCCGTACGAGTTGATCCCCTTCGGCGCCGAGGAGGTGCCGCGGCCGCGATATCTGGATGCCGCCGGCAAAGTGCTGGCTGAGTCGGCGCCTGCGGAGAAGGTGGCGTTCAGTGAATACGTGGTCCGGATCAAAAAAGGCGTTCGCTATCAACCGCATCCTGCACTTGCAGTCGATGCTGCCGGCAAGCTGCGCTATCACGCGCTTAAGGCTTCCGACCTGCGCGATATCAATACGTTATCCGACTTCAAACATACCGGCACCCGTGAACTGGTGGCAGCGGATTACGTACACCAGATCAAGCGGCTGGCCCACCCGCGCCTGCATTCCCCGATTCTGCAACTGATGGGCGACTATATTGTCGGTATTAAGGAATACGCCAAAGCGCGCGCCAGAGAAGCCGAGAAACTGCCGGAGAATGCCGCCATCGATCTGACACACCACGAAATCGACGGCGTCAGGGTTTTGGATCGACATACTTACGCGGTGCGGGTGCGCGGTAAATATCCGCAGTTCGCCTACTGGCTGGCGATGCCATTTTTTGCGCCAGTACCGCCCGAAGCTGACCATTTCTACGCCCAGCCCGGCATGGCGCAGAAGAACATCAGCCTTGACTGGTATCCGATCGGTACCGGTCCGTACATGCTGACCGTCAACAACCCGAACCGGCAGATGGTGCTTGAGCGCAATCCCTACTACGACGGGGAGGTCTATCCGGCCGAGGGTGAACCGGGTGACGCCGCTGTGGGGCTGCTGCGTGATGCCGGCAAGCCGCTGCCGTTCATAGACCGCGTCGTGTTCAGTCTGGAGAAGGAGCAGATTCCCTACTGGAACAAGTTTCTGCAAGGCTATTACGACGCCTCCGGCATTGCCTCGGATACTTTCGACCAGGCGGTTCAAACTTCCGGGCAGGGTGACGTCAATCTGTCGGAAGATATGATTCGCCGCGGCATTCGCCTGCAGACTTCGCTGGCCACCAGCGTGTTCTATCTCGGATTCAACATGCTTGATCCGCTGGTCGGTGATGCCGAACCGGTGCGACGGGAACGTGCGCGAAAACTGCGGCTGGCTATCTCCATCGCAGTGGATCAGGAAGAGTTCATTTCAATTTTTCGCAACGGTCGCGGCTTGCCTTCGCATGGCCCAATTCCTCCGGGCATCTTCGGCTACCGGGGTCCCGATGCGGCCGGCATCAATCCCTATGTCTATGACTGGCGCAACGGCGCTCCGCGGCGTAAATCCATTGAGCATGCGCGGCGCCTGCTGGCAGAGGCGGGATATCCTAATGGCCGTGACACAAAGACCGGTGAGACGTTATTACTGCATCTGGACACTACCAGCGGCGGTGCTGACGGCAAGGCGCGGCTGGATTGGTATGTGCGGCAGTTTAAGAAGCTCGGGGTGCAGCTGGTGATCCGTTCGACTGACTTTAACCGCCTGCAGGACAAGCTGCGACGCGGTACGACGCAGCTTTATTTTCTTGGATGGAACGCGGATTATCCGGATCCCGATAATTTCCTGTTTCTGCTACACGGGCCCCAGGGGCGCGCGAAAACCCAGGGCGAGAACGCGTCGAACTACCGCAACCCGGAATACGACCGCCTGTTCGACCGCATGAAGCATATGGCCAACGGGCCCGAACGTCAGACCATCATCGACCGCATGGTCGAAATTCTGCGGCACGATGTCCCGTGGGTCTGGAGTTTCTTTCCCAAGGACTACACGCTGCATCATGCCTGGGTGATCAACCGCAAACCCAACCAGATTGCCAATAACGGGTTGAAATATCAGCGGCTGGATCCGGTGCTACGCGCGCAGAAGCGTAGCGACTGGAATTCGCCGGTGCTGTGGCCGCTGGGGCTTATCGGCTTTGCGCTGGTGTTGGGCGTGCTGCCGGCGGTTTCGACATGGCGTCGGCGTGAGCGACAGTCAGCGAGCCGCAGCTTGGAGGGCGCATGAGCGGCTACATTGTGCGCCGGCTGATATACGGCGTCTTTGTGCTGATTGGCGTCAACGTGCTGACATTCGCGCTGTTCTTTTTCGTCAATTCCCCCGACGACATGGCGCGGGCGCAACTCGGCGCCAAGCGCGTCACCCCGGAGGCGGTGGAAAAATGGAAGCGCGAACGTGGATACGATAAGTATCTGTTTATAAATGATAAATCATTAGGGATCGGGCGCTTTACGGATACCGTTTTTTACGAAAAATCGGTGAAGCTGTTTGCCTTCCGCTTCGGCGCTTCCGACCAGGGGCGCAACATCGGCTACGACATCCGCACCCGCATGTGGCCGAGTCTCGCGGTGCAGTTACCGGCGTTCATCGTGGGCCTGCTGGTCTACATTTCTTTTGCGTTGCTGATGGCGTTTTTTCGCGCGACCTACATCGACCTCTGGAGTGTCGTGCTGTGCGTGGTGATGATGTCGATATCGACACTGTTCTACATCATCGGCGGCCAGTTTGTGTTCGGCAAGCTGTGGAATCTGGTGCCGATTTCCGGATATGACGGCGGCTTTGATGCGGTCAAGTTTCTTGCCCTACCGGTTCTGATCGGCATCATCGGCGGTATCGGCAGCAGTGCGCGCTGGTACCGGACGATCTTCCTCGAGGAAATCAGTAAGGACTACGTGCGCACGGCACGCGCCAAGGGATTGGCGGAAACGCGGGTCATGTCCCGCCACGTGCTGCAGAACGCGATGATCCCAATACTGACCGGGGTCGTAGTGGTGATTCCGCTGCTGTTCATGGGTGCGTTGATCACCGAATCCTTTTTCGCCATACCCGGACTGGGGAGCTACACAATCGACGCCATCAATCAGCAGGATTTCGCGATCGTGCGCGCCATGGTGTTTCTGGGCTCGGTACTCTACATCATCGGACTGATCCTGACCGACATCTCCTACACGCTGGTCGATCCGCGGGTCCGCTTCTCATGATGCCGTTCCGTCCTGAGTGGCTGTGGAGCGACCTGCTGGTGTGGCTGCTGGTCGCCGGGGCGATCGTCTTTGCGGTTTACACCCGCGCCCGTCCGCATCTGTGCACGCCCTGGATACGGGTCAGCCGCAGCACCAGCGGCATGGCGGCGGCAACCGTACTGTGCGCGTTTGTCTTGGTCGGATTGCTCGACTCCGTGCACTTCCGGCTGGCGCTGCCGCCGCAGGACGGCAAGCGGGTTTATTCGACGGAAGTGCTGAGTCTGCTGGACCGTGCCGTAAACGTTTTACGCACGACCCGTGAGAAAACCTACTCGGCGCCACTGGCTACCCATCTGTATGCCAAGGAAACTGTTCAGGATGCTGATGGAAGTGAATTGCGGGTATTCCCGCGACTGCGTCACGGCGGCGCCCATCTGGGCGATCCCGCAGGCGACTGGCTTGGCGACGTCGCGGGCAGGGCTTTTGGTGGTCTGAGCATGGCGGCGCTGATCTGGTTTCTGGCATCCATCGTCGTTTGCGCAATGGTGGCACGGAAGTTGGGTGGCGGGATCGAGAAGGCGTGGCATGACGTATGGCGAGGCAACACTGACGTGCAATGGCGCGCAGTGCTGTGTGCTGCAGGTTCTCTGTGCGTGCTCGCTGGTCCGATGATTGCGCTGGCGCCTTATTACCACGTGTTCGGCACCGACAAGGTCGGGCAAGACGTGCTCTACCAGTCTCTGAAAAGCATACGCACCGGTCTGGTGATCGGTACGCTGGCGACGCTGGTCATGCTGCCGTTTGCGCTGGTGCTGGGCGTGATGGCGGGCTATTTCAAAGGCTGGATCGACGACGCCATCCAGTATCTCTATACCACGCTGTCGTCGATTCCCGGCGTGCTGCTGATCGCCGCCGCGGTGCTGATGATGCAGGTGTATATCGAGAACCATGCCGAACTGTTTCCGACTACGGAAATCCGCGCCGATGTAAGACTGCTGGCGCTGTGCGTCATTCTCGGCATTACCAGCTGGACCGGGCTGTGCCGGCTGCTACGCGGCGAAACGCTGAAGCTGCGCGAAATGGAATATATCCAGGCGGCGCATGCCTTCGGCGTGTCGCACTGGCGGATCATGATGCGTCACATTGCACCGAACGTGATGCATATCGTCATGATCGCGCTGGTGATGGATTTCAGCGGCCTAGTGCTCGCTGAGGCGGTGCTGTCCTATGTCGGCGTCGGTGTCGATCCTTCGACGATCAGTTTCGGCACCATGATCAACAGCGCAAGGCTAGAAATGGCGCGCGAACCGATGGTGTGGTGGTCGCTGGCCGCGGCGTTCGTATTCATGCTGCTGCTGGTGCTTTCGGCGAACCTGTTTGCCGACGCTGTGCGCGATGCCTATGACCCGCGGCTGATGATCGGGGGGCGCTCATGACTTCGCCGCTGCTGCGCGTGCATGACCTGCGCACCCTGATCCGCGGCGCCGGCGCGCCGGTGCGCGCTGTGGACGGCGTTAGCTTTGAAATCGCCGCGGGTGAAACCTATGCACTGGTTGGCGAGTCGGGTTGCGGTAAATCGATGACGGCACTATCGATCATGCGCCTGCTGCCGGAGCCGGCGGAAATCATCAGTGGTACGGTCGAGCTCGGCGGAGACAACCTGCTAGCCCTGCCGGAAGCGCGGATGCGCGACGTGCGCGGCCGGCGTGTGGCGATGATCTTCCAGGAGCCGGGGTTATCGCTGAACCCGGTGATGACAGTCGGTGCGCAGATTGCGGAGGCCGTGGAGCAGCACACGGCGCTGACCGGCAACGCTACTGCGGCGCGAGTCCTGGAGTTGCTGGAAGCCGTGCGCATGCCGGATGCACGCCGACGCGCGACGGAATATCCGTTCCAGATGTCGGGCGGCATGAAGCAGCGGGTGATGATTGCGATCGCATTGGCCTGTGATCCGGAGCTGCTGATCGCCGATGAGCCGACCACGGCGCTGGACGTTACGGTACAGGCGCAGGTGCTGGAACTGCTGGCTGAACTGCAGCGTGAGCGGGGCATGGCGATGCTGCTGATCACCCATGACCTCGGGGTGGTGGCGCAGATGGCGCAGCAGGTGGCGGTGATGTATGCCGGTGAAATCATCGAAACGGCTCCGGCCGCTACGTTTTTCTCCGGGCCGGCGCATCCCTACGCGAGGAAACTGTTCGCATCCCTCCCGGATCGCGCAGGGCGGGGTCGTATGCTGGCAGCGATTCCCGGTGCGGTTCCGCCGCTGAGCCGGCATTTCGAGGGTTGCCGTTTTGTCGAGCGCTGCGACAGCGCGCTGGCGTATTGTGCCAGCCGCATTCCGCCGTGGGGGGATGCGCCTGTGGCCGGTCATCGTGCGAAATGTCATCTCTACGACGGCGGGAGACATGAAAGCGCGGCCGACGCGATCCGGGCTGAGACTGCGACTCAAACTTACCGTTCTTCTGAGACTCCACTGCTGCGGGTCGACGCGCTGCAGGTGCACTTCCCGTTGTACAAGGGTGTATTGCGACGGATTGCCGGCTATGTCAGGGCTGTGGACGGCGTTTCATTCGATATCGCGCCGGGCCGAACGCTGGGACTGGTTGGCGAATCGGGCTGTGGCAAGACGACCGTAGGCAAGGGGTTGCTGCGACTGACGCAGCCGACTGGCGGACAGGTGCTGTTTGACGGTGAAGACTTTCTGGCCCTGGACCGTGCTGAGTTGCGTGATCACCGCCAGCATGTGCAGATTATTTTCCAGGATCCGTATGCCTCGCTCAATCCGCGGGTGCGCATCGGCGACGCGCTTGAGGAGGGCATGCTCGCACTGCATGCTGGAGGGTCTGCGGCGGAACGGCGGACCCGCATCGACGCGCTGCTGGGTAAAGTGGGGCTGGCCCCTGACATCAAGGAGCGCTATCCGCATGAATTTTCCGGCGGCCAGCGCCAGCGCATCGCTATTGCGCGCGCACTTTCGGTGGAGCCACGGCTGATCGTTTGCGACGAGCCGACCAGCGCACTGGACGTATCGGTGCAGGCTCAGATCCTTAACCTGCTGAAACGCCTGCAGCACGACAAGGGCATTGCCTACCTGTTCATCAGCCACAACATGTCGGTGATCGAGTACATGGCGGATGAAGTCGCGGTGATGTACCTGGGGCGCATCGTCGAGCGCGGGAGCGTGGAAGAGGTGCTGCGTGCACCGAGGCATCCCTATACGCAGGCTTTGCTGGCGGCTGTGCCGGTGGCCGATCCGCGGGCGGCACGGCCGGTCATCCGGGTGACAGGCGATCCGCCGTCGCCGGTCAGCCCGCCATCAGGGTGTCATTTTCATCCGCGCTGTGGTGTCGCACTGCCACAATGCGGCGCGAACTGTCCGCAGTCCCATACGTTCAGTGCAACGCAATCAGTAAGCTGCCACCTCTACGACTGAGCCTCAGTCGCGGGCCTGCGCGGTGACGACCGAGGTGTCATTTGGTTTTTTGTTTTTTTTCGAAGTCGCCTTGGCTATGGATTTGGCGGATTTGCGCGAATTGTATTGAGTCGAGGTTTTTTTTGCCTGCGCCTGGGTGCTTCTGACCGTGCGCCGGTTGTTTTTGGCGCGTGCCGCTCTGTAGGCGCCGGTCATGGTCACCGGTGTGGCCGGCAGATCCGGAAGATTGGGAACGGCGCCGGCTGTGACCGGAACCAGCAGTGATAGGCCGACACGGAACCTGTTTCTGCCCTTGATGCCGTTGACCTGCTTGAGTTCCGACAGACTGATTCCGTATTTTGCAGCCACTTTCTCGGGCTTTTCGCCGCGCTTCAGCGTATGCGCCTGCCAGGACACCAGCGGCTCGCTGTAGTTCTCAAGGTTGGTGTTGAACAGTTCGACGCGGTCGCGCGGCAGCACGATAGTTTCAGCCGCGCCGGCCTTGATAACCGCCTTGTTGTGTGCGGGATTAAGGAACTTGAATTCATCGAGTGACATGTTTGCGAGCTTGGCGGCTAGTTCCACGTCGATATGCTGTTCCACCGTGACGATGGAGAAAAAGGGTTCGTTGGGCACCGAGGCAAGCTGCAGCCCGAAGCGCGCAGGATCGCTTATGATGTTCTTGACCGCTATCAGTTTCGGAATGTAATTGCGGGTCTCGGCTGGCATGGTCAAGCTGGAGTAATCCGCGGGCTTGCCACGGGCCAGGTTTCGGGCCATTGCGCGGGCGACAGCACCTTCCCCCCAGTTGTAGGAAGCCAGTGCCAGTTCCCAGTCGTTGAACTGGGCGTATAGTTTTTCGAGATAATCCAGCGCTGCGCTGGTTGCGGCGATGACATCGCGGCGTCCGTCGTACCACCAGTTCTGGCGCAGACCGTAAAGCTTGCCGGTGGAGGGGATGAACTGCCACAGACCCGATGCATGGGACCGTGAATAGGCCTGGGGGTTGTACGCCGACTCGATCATCGGCAGCAGTACGATTTCCGAGGGCATCTTGCGGCGTTCGACTTCCTCGACGATGTGATGCAGATAGTGGCTGCCGCGCTCGACCATGGTTGCGACCTGGTCCGGCTTAGAGGCATAGTGGTTTTCCCAGTCTCGGACCCGATTGGTCTCCATTGCCGGCAGCGCGAAGCCCGCGCGTATGCGTTCCCACAGATCGGCTTGCGGGGGCGCCGCAACCTCGGCTGCAGGGGGTGTTTCGACCAGGGGTATGGCAACAGGTTCAGGCGGCGTTTCCCGCTCCAGCGTGACTACCGGAGCCATGCTGCTGTAGGGTGGTTCGATATCTCCGACTGGAAGCTGTGAGCAGGCGGCAGCGAGTGCGAGGACGGTCAAGGCTGCGCAGCGCGCAACAAGGGGCATGCGTCGTGAGGTTTTGTTCGCCATCTTACAGGTTGCCAATCCGTTGCCGGATGGTAGCCTCATGCGACCGCAATGTCAAAACAATAATCTTTGTAAATCAATATTTTATGGAGATGACTGCAAGTCTGACATGAGAAAGCCAGAAGGACCCCTAGAAATTGTTCTTCCAGTCGCGGATTTCCGCCAGCACGCTGACCGGATCGGACAGGGTTTTGCTGGCGCGTTGACTCGCACTTTTTGCCAGAGAAGCTTCGCCGACACGCAGAAAAGGGTTGGTGGCTTTTTCCTGGCTGATGGATGATGGCAGGGTCGGCTGGTCGTGATCGCGCAGGGCCTGCATGCGGGCTTCCAGGTCCGGCAATGACTTGTTGTCTGGCTCGGCGGCACGAGCGAAACGGATGTTGGACAGGGTGTATTCATGGCCGCAATAGACATGGGTGTCGTCAGGTAGCTGCGACAGACGGGTTAGCGAATCGTACATCTGTCGCGGGGTGCCTTCGAACAGCCGGCCGCAACCGGCAGCGAAGAGCGTGTCTCCGCAGAACAGCATGCCGCCGCCGTGAAAAGCGATATGCGACCGAGTGTGTCCCGGTATCTCCATGGTCGTGAATTCGATGTTGAAATGCGGCAACACGAATTTTTCGCCTTCGCCGAGCCGGTTGTCCACTTCCGGAATGCGCCCGTCATGCGGGCCGTAGACTGGCACCGCGGTGCGTGCGAGTAGCGCAGCATTGCCGCCGACATGATCGGCATGGTGATGAGTATTGAGTATGGCAACCAGCGTGAGTTTTTCGCGGTCGAGGTAGTCGATTACCGGACGCGCGTCGCCAGGGTCAACTACGGCGGCCCAGACTGCGTCGCGTATGGTCCAGATGTAGTTGTCCGAGAAGGCGCGCACCGGCACCACTTCATATCCCGTCATATTTCCGCTCCGTTCCCATCGATTCCTGAACAGCGCCCGATTATGATTTAAACTTGCGTCATGTCAAATGCGGCAGCAGATTTTTTTGTAACGCGGTGGCTGACGACACCGTTAGGCAGCTATGTCGTAGCGTGCGAACAGGCCTATTTCGACCGCGCCGTTGCCGATATCTTCGGTTATCACGCGCTGCAGCTCGGTATCGGCGATGTCGATCTGCTGAGAGCCAGCCGCATACCCTTGCACGTCCAGGTCGGCCTGCATTCGCAAGCCGGGCTGCGTGCTGACTTCCGCGATCTGCCGGTCGAATCCAACAGCGTGGACCTGATGCTGTTGCCGCACACGCTGGAGTATTCGTCCGATCCTCACCAGGTTGTCCGAGAAGTGGCTCGGGCCCTGCGGCCGGAAGGCCATGTCCTGATCGCGGGTTTCAATCCGCTGAGCCTGTGGGGTCTGCGCCGTGGTTTCAGCAACCGCAAGGAGTATCCGTGGTGCGGCCGTTTCATCCACCTGCCGCGGGTCAAGGACTGGTTTGCCCTAGTGGGATTGGAAATCGTCGCCGGGTCGATGGCCTGTTACTCGCCACCGTGCGCGGAACAGAAATGGCTGGACCGCCTAGCGTTCATGGAAAAAGCTGGAGACCGCTGGTGGCCTGCGGCTGGCGGTATTTATTTCCTGCAGGCGATCAAGCGGGTGCGCGGCATCCGCCTGATCATGCCGAAATGGAACGGGCGGTCGCTACCGAAGAAAAAACTGTCTCCAGTGCCGGAACGCGTGCGTGAAGAGAAAGCCGCTGCAGCCAAGGTGCGCATGCAATGAGCGATGTGGTCGACATCTACACCGACGGCGCTTGCAAGGGCAATCCCGGTGTTGGCGGCTGGGGGGTGCTGCTCAGCAGCAACGGCAGGACGCGCGAACTTTTCGGTGGCGAGCCGTTGACCACTAACAATCGCATGGAGCTCACTGCGGTGATTCGCGCTTTGGAAGCGCTGAAACGCGATTGCCGGGTGCGCCTGCAGACAGATTCGAAATACGTGCAGCAGGGCATTTCGGAATGGATACACTCGTGGAAAAAGCGCGGCTGGAAAACCGCCGACAAAAAGCCAGTCAAGAACGAGGATCTGTGGCGGCGGCTCGACGAGCTGGCGGCTCAGCACGAGATCGAGTGGCTCTGGGTCAAGGGTCATGCGGGGCACAATGGCAATGAGCGTGCCGATGCGCTGGCCAACATGGGTGTAGAGAGCGTCAACCTGGAGCGGTCGTCCTGATGGCACAGCGGCAGATCGTGCTTGATACCGAAACCACGGGCCTGGAGCCCAAACTCGGGCATCGCATTATCGAAATCGCCGGGGTGGAGCTGGTCAACCGCAGACTCACCGGTCGGCATTTTCATCGCTACATCAATCCGGGACGAGACAGCGACGAGGGTGCGCTGCAGGTTCACGGCCTGACCACAGAGTTTCTTGCCGACAAGCCGGCTTTTGGGGAAATCGTCACCGAGTTTCTTGAGTACGTCGACGGCGCCGAACTGATCATCCACAACGCGCCGTTCGACATCGGATTTCTCGACACCGAGCTGGCGCTGGCGAAGAAAAAGAAGCTGTCGACCTTCTGTCCAAACGTGATCGATACCTTGCGCATGGCGAAGGACCTGCATCCGGGCAAGCGCAACGGCCTGGATGCGCTGTGCGAACGGTACCAGGTCGACAATTCAGAGCGCACGCTGCACGGTGCGCTGCTCGATGCGGAACTACTGGCGGATGTCTATCTAGTGATGACCCGTGGCCAAGACAGTCTGATCGTCGAAGCCGAAACAGTGCAGGCGGACACGGTTGAGCGCGGATTCGACCGCAGCAAGCTGAAACTGGTGGTCGTGTACACCACGGCAGAGGAGTTAGCTGCACATGAAGCGCAACTCGCCGAAATCGACATGGTCTGCGGCGGCGCACTGTGGCGCCGCGAGGCACCCTAAAGGCGCTATGACGTTCAGCCTGACGTCAGCGCCAGTAGCTGGTTGAAGGAGTCCGCGAACAGTTTCAGCCCGTCGGTCTGCAGTTCTTCTCCCGCGGCTTCCATGTCGATGCCCAGGCGCTGCAGTGCTTCAAACTGTTCCTCGGCGGCCTCCACGCCGGTTTCAAGGGTCGCTTCGGCGCGGCCATGCTCGCGGAAAGCGGCCAGCGTTGCATCAGGTACCGTGTTGACGGTCTGAGCGCCGATCAGCGATTCGACATACAGTACGTCGCTATAGGTTGGATTCTTGGTACCAGTGCTGGCCCAAAGCATCGGCTGCGGCCTCACGCCTTTTTTTGCAAGCGCCTTGAATTCGTCGCTGCCGAAAGTGACTTTGTATTCTCGGTAGGCGAGTTTCGCCAGCGCAACCGCCGTACGGCCTCGCATTGCGAGCGCATCACCGCCGATGGCTTCCAGCCGCTTGTCAACCAGTGTGTCGACCCGGCTCAGGAATAGACTGGCGACCGACTTGACATTGCGTGCGTCGCCGCCGCCTTCGATCAGCCGCGAAATGCCGCGCAGGTAGGACTGTGCGACATCACGCACATGGCGCAATGAAAACATCAGCGTCACGTTGACCGAGCAACCCTGTGCGATCAGTTCCTCTGTCGCCTGCAGTCCGGCTGCCGTTGCCGGAACCTTGATCATCAGGTTGTCGTGCTGGACAGCTTCCTTGAGGCCCAGTCCTGCTGCAACCGTACCGGTAGCGTCGTGCGCGAGTTCCGGAGACACTTCGAGGCTGACGTAACCGTCTTCTCCGGAAGTGCTCTTGTACATCGGCAGCAGTGTGTTGCAGGCATTCTGGATATCTGCGATGGCCAGGGCTTCGTAGCGCTGTTCGGCCGAAAGCGCGGGATCGGCTTTCAGTTTCTGCAGATCTTCGCGGTAATGCTTGCTATCACTGAACGCCTTGAAAAAGATGGTGGGGTTGGAGGTGACGCCGGCGATACGGTCTTCGGTTACCAGTTTTTTCAGTGTACCGTCGCGCAGCAACGTGCGTGAAAGGTTGTCCAGCCAGATGCGCTGTCCCAGCGCATGCAGGCGGAGTAGGGGGTTCATCGGTTTGTTTTTCATTGCGAATGTTCGTAAACAGGGGGCTTGCGCCGGTTCAGCCCTATTGCCGGACCAGCTGCGCCGCGACCGTGGTAATCAGCCGGCGTGAAATGCTGATGCTGGGCGGCAATCTCGGCAGCGCTCTGGCATCGAACCAGGCGGCTTCCTCGATTTCAACGCCGTCCGGAATGACTTCACCGCCGGCATATTCGGCGACGAAGGCTACCATCAGCGAATGCGGGAACGGCCACGGCTGGCTGCCAAAATAGCGCAGTTCACCGACCTCGACGCCGACTTCCTCGCGGGTTTCGCGGGCTACAGTTTCTTCCAGCGTTTCGCCGGGTTCGACGAATCCGGCAATGGCCGAATAGCGTCCCGCCGGCCATACCGATTTGCGTGCGAGTAGCAGTTCGCGGCCGCGCGTGACCAGCACCATCACCGCTGGCGATACCGGTGGATGGCTGGTAAAGCGGCAGGACGGGCAGGCGCGCGCGCGTTCATCGGCGCGCGCTTTCATCGGTGTGCCGCAGCGGCTGCAGTACTGGTGATTGCGTTCCCATTCAAGAATCTGGAATGCGCGTCCCGATAGTGCGGCGACTGTGCCGTCGACCATGCCGAAGAGATCGCGCAGTCCCAGCGTTGCCCAACCCTCGGGCAGGGGATGCGTTTCGCTGACCTCCGCCGCATAACAATGGCGATCGCCGAGCATGCCCAGATAGGTGCTGCGCACCGGCTCAATGCCGTGATCGGACAGGTTACGACAGCAGGGCAGTTCCGCCGATTCCACGCTCTGCACGAGGATCGACGCGCGCTGGAAAGTAAACCACAGCGCCGGGGCGTCCTGCGCTGGCGGCGGGGTGTAGATGGAAATGTACTGTTCAGGCACGCTGTGCTCTCGAGTTCAAGACTTCGATTATAGCCCCCCCCTTCATGGGGTAGAGCGACCCTTCAACTCAGCGGGAGAGGGTCACTACCGCCCGGTAGGGCTAGAGTATAGGCAGCGTGGTCTATGCGACCGCTTCAAACGTATTCCATCGCACTAATCTACAGTAGATGAACGAAACGCGTTGACATCAGCAGATCGCTGAATAAACTTAATGTGTGTGATGGAACAATGGGTTACAAAAGAAGGAAATGGTGGGCGGTACTGGGATCGAACCAGTGGCTTCCACCGTGTGAAGGTGGCACTCTACCGCTGAGTTAACCGCCCGAGTCGGGGCGCATTTTAGCACCGGTCCCCCGGGCCACCAAACGCGAAAATTCGTGAATCCTCAGCGTATTACCGTGATAGGCGCCGGCATTGTCGGCGTCACCGCGGCGAGTTATCTGCAGCGCGACGGCCATGCGGTCACCCTCGTCGACGAGCGGCGGCCGGGCGAATACTGTTCATTCGGCAATGCCGGCATCATCAGTCCGGGGTCATGTGTGCCTATGGCACTGCCCGGGGTGCTGTGGCAGGTGCCCGGTTATCTGGCCGATCCGCTGGGTCCGCTGGCGCTGCGCTGGTCGTACTTGTCACAGGTATTGCCGTGGTTGATGCACTTCGTTGCGGCGAGCGATATCCGTCGCGTCGAAAAAATCGCCGATGCCCTCC
>JAYOED010000035.1:395-6284 GCA_038106575.1 Burkholderiales bacterium | reverse complement strand
GGCGGGATCCTGCAGCGCAGGGTTCTGGCCGTCGAGCGCGATGGCGAGTGTGTAAGTGCCCTGCAGACCGATGCGGGGCGGATTCCGGTAGAGACGCTGGTGCTCTGTGCCGGCGCGCATTCCCGCGAGTTTGCCCGTCAGCTCGGTGAAGATGTGCCGCTGGAGGCGGAGCGCGGTTATCACGTGACATATTCCGATCCCGGTATCAAGCTACCGATGCCGGTGATGCTGCCTGAACATAAATGCTTCGTAACCCCGATGGAAATGGGCGTGCGCATCGCCGGTCAGAGCGAATTCGCCGGGATCGATGCGGCCCCGGACTTTCGCCGCGCTGATCGACTGGCTGCAGTCATGCAGAAGGTGTTTCCGGGCACGCGTGAAACCGACAGCACCCGCTGGATGGGGCAGCGGCCATCGATGGCTGATTCGCTGCCGGTGATCGGCCGCGCGACGTATTGCGCCAATGTTTGGTATGCCTTCGGCCACGGCCATGTCGGCCTTTGCGGAGGCGCTCCAACCGCAAGGCTGCTCGCCGACCTGATCGCGGGCCGCAAGCCGACGATCGACCCCGCGCCTTACCAGCCAACGCGATTCTGAAGCGAGATATTTTCATAAGTATATGTTTTAATCCATAAAATTTATTTCTCACAATGGGTAGGATCGTATCGTTCAACAGACGCCGCGATACCGTCGCGTACAATAAAGTCTTTTTTCGGTCTGCCATGATTCGCACCCGCGTCGCTCCCAGTCCCACCGGCGACCTGCATATCGGCGGTGCGCGCACCGCGCTGTTTTGCTGGGCCTACGCCAAACAAAAGGGCGGCACCTTCATCCTGCGCGTCGAAGACACCGACCGCGAGCGCTCATCCGATGCTTCGGTCAAAGCCATACTCGACGGCATGCAATGGCTTGGCCTCGATTACGAAGGCCCGTATTTCCAGATGCAGCGGCTGGAGCGCTACCAAAAGGCGGCCGAGCAACTGATGCGCGACGGCCATGCCTACCATTGCTATGCGACGCGCGAAGAAATCGACGCGCTGCGCGAACAGCAGCGCGCCCTAGGCGAGAAACCGCGCTACGACGGGCGCTGGCGTCCCGAAAACGCTAAACGTCAGGGACTGAAACCGCCGGTCGGCATGCAGCCGGTGATCCGTTTTCGTACCCCAGACACGGGCGAAGTGACGTTCAACGACCTGGTCAAAGGACCGATAACTGTCGCCAATGCTGAGCTCGATGACCTGGTGATCATGCGTGCCGACGGCATACCGACCTATAACTTCGGTGTCGTCATCGACGACATCGACATGGCGATTACCCATGTCGTGCGCGGCGATGACCATGTCAATAACACGCCGCGGCAGGTCAACATCTACCGCGCGCTGGGAGCGGCGCTGCCGCAGTTCGCGCATTTGCCGATGATCCTTGGCGCCGACGGCGAGCGTCTGTCCAAGCGCCATGGTGCGGTCAGCGTGATGCAGTATTTCGAGGACGGATTCCTACCGGAGGCGCTGCTGAACTATCTCGCGCGGCTCGGCTGGTCGCACGGCAATGATGAAAAATTCAGCATGCAGCAGATGATCGAGTGGTTCAGCCTGGAGAAGGTGAACCGTTCAGCGGCGAGTTTTGATCCGGAAAAACTGCGCTGGCTGAACCAGCAGTACCTGAAAGAGGCTGACGATGCGCGGCTGGGAACGCTGATGGGCTCGTTCCTCGAACGTGACGGTTGCGATGTCGCAAAGGGGCCGGCAACAGACCGCGTCGCAGCATTGCTCAAGGAGCGCGCTAGCACCGTCGAAGAATTGGCGAACGCAGCGGTGTATTTTTATCGTGCCGTCGAACCTGCCGCAGAGTTGCGCACTCAGCATTACGCTACCCAAGCGAAACCCGCACTTAAGGCGTTGCGTGACCGGTTGGCAGTAGAGGAGTGGAATCGCGAGGCGATCAGCGCCGCGTTGAAGGCGGTGATCGCCGAACACAAGCTGAAAATGCCCAAAATCGCCATGCCGCTGCGGGTGATGGTCACCGGCGGGCCGCAATCCCCGTCGATCGATGCCACGCTGGAACTGATCGGCCGGGACGAAGTCCTGTCGCGCATGACGCGGGAATTGGCCGCTTTTCCCTGACTTGTTTCCGGGTTTGCAGAGCAGTGTATGCATCGGTATAATTCTCGGCTCTCATGGGGGTATAGCTCAGCTGGGAGAGCGCTTGCATGGCATGCAAGAGGTCAGCGGTTCGATCCCGCTTACCTCCACCAGCAGAACACCTCGCGGCAAACCAAAAGCAGTCCCTATCGTCTAGAGGCCTAGGACATCGCCCTTTCACGGCGGTAACCGGGGTTCGAATCCCCGTGGGGACGCCATTAAAATCAACGGGTTACGTGTAAAAGCGTAGCCCGTTTTTCTTTCTACTTAGTTTCTACCTAGAAAGCCGGGACGTGATGGGGCCACGATTCGGTGACTTTATCGCTGTGACCTTCAGGTTTTTCAGTCTTGAGCTCGTTCACCCTGAACGTACGGCCCCACAAAATCTCCCCAGACCAACCCCCACCCGAGGCACCCCCCCCAATTTTAGTTTGGGACTCGGGCAGCTAGCCTTTACACTGGGCTTTGGATGAACGGGGGATGTTTTTTGAGTTGCGGTATAAGTGCCATATTCATGCAATACTGGGTTACACCTCGCGTTGTAACCTTTTCATCCGCACACACCCAGAAATATGCCCGGTAAAAAATCCGCAGCGCCCAAGTCAGCGGTGAAGCCGCTGCTTCCCGTGACCATCCAGCCCGGCAACATCCGCTACGCCCCCGGTGTGCGTGCAGGTCGCTGGGTTTTTGCAACAGGGCACAAGGGCACCGCTGATTTTGTCAGCGGCATGGCGCCCGAAGTGGTTGACGCCGCAGCGCCTCGTCATGGTGTTCCCAAATACAAAAAGGAAGCGCGGCGCATCTTCGCAAATTTCGCCAAGGTGCTGAAAGCCGGCGGCACCGACAGCAGCCACGTCGTGCGCGTGGACCAGTATTACAGCGGCGGCTACGTGGTCGATGCGTACCATGAAGTGCGCCGCGAGTTTTTTGCTGGGCACATTCCGCCCAGCACCTCCAACCTGCACCAGAAATTCCTGCTCGCCGGGCAGGACATGGAAGTGCAGCTGATGGCAGCGGTTCCCGGCAAGGGTTTCAAGGTGGTGCAGCACCGCCCGGCGAATCTGCCAGTGCATGCCACCTCCGGCTACAGCCCGGTACTGACCTGCGGCGACTACGTGTTCATCGCCGGACAGACTTCCGAGGCGCTCAACACCGCCGAAGGTCCGCTCGATCCGGCTGCGCGCATGCCCGCCGGACACCTGTGGAAGGGTACGCCGATTAAGCTAGAGGCCGAGTTTGTGATCGAGCGCAAGCTCAAGCCCGCGCTCGCCGTGGTCGGCAACACGCTCGCCGACGTGGTCAAGGCTCAGGTGTACCTGCGCGACGTCAACGACATCCCGGCTTTCAACGAAGTGTGGCTAAAGCACTTCAAAAAATTACCTCCCGCGACCGCCATTATTACTACCGCTACGCCAGGATTCATCTGCGAGACGGGGCGCATCGAAATCAACACCATCAGCGTGCGTCGCGGCGGCCGCACCAAAAAACAGGTCATTGATGCCGGCGTCCCGGTGGCGTACGACGGCCACGTGCAAGCAATCCGTGCCGGCGACCTGCTGTTCCTCTCCGGCATGATGGCGGTGGACCAGAGTGGGGCGCTCGCACAGAAAGCGCGCATTGATTCGCGCCAGCCGTACTTTGGCAGTGCAGTGCAATTGCAAATGGAGCATCTGCTGGCACAGGCCGAGCGCATCTGCCGCAAGGCCGGAACCACGCTCGCCAATGTGGTGCGGGTGCAGCAGTTCCATACCGACCTTGCCGATTTCAACGGCGCCTGCCAGGTATGGCAACAGCACCTGCCCGGCCATCACCTGCCGTTTTCGGCGATCGAAGTTCCGGCGCTGGGAGTGCCCGGCGCGGTGGTCATGCTCGATCTGTGGGTCTACGTGCCCTTAGGGCGGCCCGCGGGTACCGTAATTTCTTATGCAAAAAATGTTTTGACGTTGCGGCACGGTAGTTCAAACAACAATCAACCTGGGAGAAGAACTCTATGAACATGATCGCCACACTGACGCGCCGGTTGCGTGCCGGCCCCGCAATCTTGGCCTTCGCCGCGCTGGCCGTACCGCAGGCGCAGGCCGCCGATTATCCGCCCGAGCAGATCCGCATCGTCGTGCCTTATGCCGCCGGCGGCGGCACCGACGTCATCATGCGTATCATCGCCAAGAACATGGCCGACGCATGGAAGGTCAACATCCTGATCGACAACCGCGTCGGTGCCGGTGGCGTTGTCGGCTCGCAGCACGTGACGCAGCAGAAGCCCGACGGCCGCACCTTCCTCGCGGTGGCGAGCGCCTTTGCAGTACGCGCCGCGATCGATCGCACCGTGCCCTACAACGCAGTGAAGGATTTTTCCGGCGTAGGCCAGATGGCGATTTCCCCCAGCTACATGGTGGTATCCACCTCGCACGGTTTTACTTCGCTGAAGCAGCTGATCGATTACGCGAAAAAGCAGCCGAACGGCATCCACTACACCTCAGCGGGCGTCGGCAGCACCGCACACCTGCACGCCGCAGCAGTGGCGCATCTTGCCGGCCTCAAGGCCGATCACGTGCCGAACAAGGGCACGCCGCAGGCGGTGACTGAGGCGATGACCGGACGCGTGCTCTATGCCTTCGCCCCCGGACCCAACGCGATCCCGCTGGCACGCGCGGGCAAGCTGCATATCCTGGTGACCACGTCGCCCGCGGGCGCGCGTTTCCTGCCCGGCATCCCGAGCATCGCGCAGGCGGGGCTCAAGGGCTACGAAGGCGACGACTGGTTCGGCGTCTACGGGCCTGCCGGCATGCCGCTGGCAATCCGCGAGAAATTCTCCAACGAGATGGCGCGTGTGCTGAAGCTTGCCGAAGTGCGCGAGCGCCTGGCTGGCCTCGGCGCCGAGCCGGCCCACAGTTCGCCGCAGGTGTTCGAGAAATTTGCCGCCGATTACATTGCACGGGCGCGCAAGCTCGCCGAAGCGATCGGCATGAAGGCGCAGTAGCGAATAACCAAATCATCAGGCAGTCATAGATGGACGCGATCGAAACCCAGCTGAAGGCGATGGGCTATACCCTGCCGCTGCCCTTCGTCTTCCCGAAAAACAACCGCACTGGCTGCACGCAGTCGGGCAACCTGCTCTTCCTGTCCGGTCACGGCCTCGACCTGCCGAAGCTGCCGGGCGTGCGCCAGACCGGCAAGTTCGGTGTCGACATCACCGTGGACGAGGGCTACGCCACCGCGCGCGCAGTGGCGCTGACCATGATGGCGACGATGAAAGCGCGCTGCGGCAGCCTCGACCGCGTAAAACGTGTGCTGCGCCTCTTCGGTATGTGCAATTGCACGCCGGATTTCGCGCAGCACCCGGCGGTCATCGACGGTGCATCCGACTTGTTCTTCGAACTGTGGGGACCGGAGTTCGGCAAGCACGCACGCTCCGCAGTAGGCCAAGTTTCGCTCCCACGCGGCATCGCGGTCGAAATCAACGGCGAATTCGAGCTGGCCTGACTAGTTTTTTGCCAGTCTCGTTGACGCACTTTACCGCATAGCGACCGCTTGTTCCAAGACGGGTGGTTGCGGGTTGATCCCTGAAGGTAGGTTTGTAGAATCAGGTTCGGGCGAGAGCTCAGGGTGTGCTTAGGATGGCCCAGATTGAGGATGCGATGCATGTAAATCAAGGGCTTAGGGTAA
This sequence comes from Burkholderiales bacterium, assembly GCA_038106575.1. Classification (GTDB taxonomy): domain Bacteria; phylum Pseudomonadota; class Gammaproteobacteria; order Burkholderiales; family SG8-41. Next base: position 477 of record JAYOED010000035.1, on the reverse strand, counting down.
AACCTAAGCCCTTGATTTTTTTAACTGTAAATTTACGGCAGTTATCGATGAGGTTCCCTGTTACGGAGGCATGAGATGAAAT
>JAYOED010000035.1:0-357 GCA_038106575.1 Burkholderiales bacterium | reverse complement strand
CCTAGCTCTGAGGCCATTGATAAAGCCAAGACTGTCCCCATCGCTGATGTGCATATGCACACCTACCGTTACCGAGCGCCTGCTCCGCGCGAGTACTTGGAGGAAATGAATAAAAACGGTGTGAAATGGGGTGGCGGAGTGGGTGATTACCGTGACGACGTAGCAGCTTTGCTAGGCAACCGCTACATACCAGCGGTTGGTCAGGCAGAGTTTTTAAAGGTTTTCCGTTCAGATGGCGAGTCCGGTCTGGTAGATGTAAATAACCCGTTATTTGTGTCGTTATTTCAAGATGCAGAGAAATTAATGGCTAGCGGCAACGCCAAGGGCTTCGGTGAACTTCACACTGACAACCATAAC
>JAYOED010000034.1:3752-23286 GCA_038106575.1 Burkholderiales bacterium | reverse complement strand
CGAGGAACAGGATCTCGAGGCTTACGCTGAATTACGTCGTTTCCCGATTATTCCCTGCACGCTGTGTGGTTCACAGGAAACGCTGAAACGCAAGGAAGTGAAGGCTTTGCTGCGCGAATGGCAAAAAAAATATCCGGGGCGCATCGAAACCATGCTTACCAGCATCCAGAACGTCAGGCCGTCTCATCTGCTGGATCGCGAACTTTTCGATTTTACGGGCGTACGTCCAACCGGCAAGGCTGTCGCCGAAGGCGACACAGCATTCAATCCTGAATAGCGGGGCTGCGTGTTTACGCGCAGCCCCGCGCAGTTCAAAAATTCGCCTTGATGCCGTAGGCTTTGATGGCCTTGCTCCAGCGCGCGATTTCCGAGCGCATGAACTTGTCGAACTGCTCCGGCGATGTTGGTACCGGTTCATAGCCGCGGGTGCGCAGCATGTTGCCGGTTTCACCCTTGAGCACTGCGACGACGGCCTTGTTTAGGGTGGCGATTGCCGCCTTGGGCATGGCAACCGGGCCCATCACTCCGTACCATCCGGCAATGGTAAAACCTTTGTAGCCCTGCTCGGACAGTGTCGGCACGTCGGGCAGCTGGGTCGCTCGTTTAGCCGTTGTGACGGCGAGTGCGCGCAGCCTGCCTGCCTTGATCTGGGGAATTGCGGCCCCCGGACCGGAGAACAGCGTTTGCACTTCACCGCCTACTGCGGCGGCCACCGATGGTCCCGAACCGCGGTAGGGGATATGCGTCAGCTTGACTTTTGCAGTCTGGAAAAAAGCTTCTTGAGCAATGTGCGATGTCACGTTGCCTGAGCCGAAGTTAAGTGCATCGGGTTTGCTTTTAGCCAGCTTGATGAAGTCCACGAGCGTGCTTGCCTGCACGCTGGGATGAACGGTCATGATGTAGGGCTGCTCAATCAGCTGGCTGATGCCGGCAAAGTCCCTGGACACGTTGAAACTCAGTTTCGGCATCAGCGCCGGAGCGACTGCAGTCGCTCCGATTTCGGCAATTACCAGGGTATAGCCATCGGGATTGGCGGTTGCAGCGATCGCAGTGCCAAGGCTGCCTTGGGCGCCGCCTCGGTTATCGATCAGGATTTGTTGGCCGAGGTGTTTGCTCAGCGCCGGCTGCATGGTGCGCGAAACCAGGTCTGTGCCGCCCCCGGGCGGGAAAGGCACGATCAATCTCAGGGGTTTGTTCGGATAGTCGGCTGCTGAGGCTGTAATCGGAGCCAAGACGCACAGACTGATTGAAAGTAATGCCATAAATGCAAAATGACGATTCACGATATCCACCAATTTGTTGTGTGAGAATGCTGCGAATTTATCATGACTTTCCTTGCTTATGGCGGTGCGGAGTATTTGCGCGGCGCAATAAATATTTGTTTTAAAACAAATATTTGTTTAAATTCCCGTTGTGATCCCATCTTGTCAAAATTATTTTGTCATGGTAGATTATCATTCGTTAAATCTATGATTTCCCCGCATCCATGAACTGCGCAGAACGACTGGTCGAAATGTTCGGAAGCCAGGCCGAAGTGGCTCGCCGCTTTCGTCTTGACCGTGCTGTCGTCAGCAACTGGGTCAAGTCGGGGTATGTACCCGCGCGCTGGGCCATGGAAGTAGAGCATGTCACCGAAGGACAGGTGCGGGTGATAGACATACTAAACGAAGCCAATACCAGGAAACCGATACGGCTGAAGTCGCGGCCGGACGGTGAAAATTTCATCGATTTGCTGCTTACAGGGAGTACTACCATGAATCCGTTCGCCCCTAACAAACGCATAGGGTCGTTTCATCCACCACGCCGCACCCTGATGGGGCCGGGACCGACGGAAATTCATCCGCGGGTGCTGACCACCATGAGCCAGCCGGCCATCGGCTATCTTGACCCAGTGTTCGTCGAGATGATGGAAGAACTAAAAACGCTGCTACGTTACGTTTACCAGACAAAAAATCCTTTGACATTTCCGATTTCAGGACCGGGATCGGTGGGGATGGAGTATTGCTTCGTCAATCTGGTGAAACCGGGGGATAGGGTCATCGTTTGCCGCAATGGCGTGTTCGGCGGTCGCATGATTGAAAATGTCGAGCGCTGCGGCGGAACCCCTATCGTTGTTGAAGACAAGTGGGGTGAACCAGTCGATCCGCAGAAGCTGGAAGATGCGCTGAAGAAAAATCCCGATGTGCGCGTAGTTGCGTTCGTGCATGCAGAAACTTCCACCGGTGTGTTGTCGGATGCCAAGACCCTGGTCGAAATTGCACACAAGCACAATGCGCTCACTATTGTTGATACCGTGACGTCGCTGGGTGGTTCGCCGGTACTGGTCGACGAGTGGAAGATTGATGCTGCCTACTCAGCCAGCCAGAAATGCCTGTCGTGCACGCCAGGCCTGTCGCCGGTGACGTTCTCCGAACGCGTCGTCGACTACGTCAAGGCGCGCAAGGACAAGATCCACTCCTGGTTCATGGACATGAATCTGCTGCTCGGCTATTGGGGTGAATCCACCCGCACCTATCATCACACCGCGCCGACCAATTCCCTGTTCGCGCTGCACGAAGCGCTGCTGCTGATCCGCGAGGAAGGGTTGGAAAACGCATGGGGCCGGGTTCGCCGGGATCACATTGCACTGAAGGCGGGAATCGAGGCAATGGGTTTGAAGTTTTTCGTCAAGGAAAAAAACCAGATTCCGCAGATGAACGCCGTCGGGTGCCCTGAGGGAGTCAACGAAGCCGAAGTACGCAAGCGCCTGCTGTCCGAGTTCAGTCTGGAAATCGGCGCAGGTCTGGGCCCGCTGGCCGGGAAAATCTGGCGCTTCGGACTGATGGGTTATTCCTGCCGCCCGGCCAACGTCATGCTGTGCCTGTCCGCGCTGGGCTCGGTATTGGATGATATGGGTTATCCGGTGCATGTGGGCGACGCAGAAGCCGCTGCACACGGCGCTTATGCCGCCATGCATGCTGAAGAGGCGAAGTCCCGAAAGAAACGCGAGGCCACGAAGGCAGCGGCCTGATAGTGAGCCACTGGTAGCACGCCGGCCGCCCGCGGGCGGCCGATTAGATTGCGCCGTGCCCCGGTGCCTTGTCATGCGATGCCGAATTACTTTTCTTTTTCGGTCATTAATGCATGAATACTTCTGTCTTTTGGCATGAGATTCAGCGTTTCTAAAACCGCTTGCAAACGATGTCTCGCTCCAGAAAATGCAATGTTGCCAAATCACCCAAGCGCAGCCCCTTTATTCTGATTCGAACCTTTAGGAAACCCCAAGGATAAGAATGGATGGGTCCGCACTGCCTTAATGACCCGGGTTATTGTGTAAACGCCAATCTCCCATAACTGGGGTTTTTTCAGTTTCAGTGAAGCAGTCGCGATATTGAAGTAGACCATGCGTCCGGCCATCACCGCGTCGTTGGGGCCGTAGGGGGCAGGTGGGGGCAGTTTTTGGGCGTCGGCTCCCACCCTCGCGGAGCAAGCACTGAGGGTGGAAGTAACGGTTTAATGAGCCTAGTCTCAATCAGAAAAACGGCCCTAACGAAAGCACGCTAACCCGATCGAATTTCCGAAGCCTGTTGAAAGTACTTAAAGCCCTAGTCGTTGCCAGATCGTACTGGTCAGCCCGGCCTGGTTCATGGTGTAGAAATGCAGGCCCGGGGCCCCGGCAGTCAGCAGGTCGTCACAAAGCCGTGTCACGACGTCAAGCCCAAAGGCGCGGATTGCCGCGGTATCGTCGCCATAACCTTCTAGCTTGCGCCGGATCCAGCGCGGAATTTCTGCACCGCAGGCATCCGAGAACCGTGCGAGCTGGGAAAAACGACCCATCGGCATGATCCCGGGTACGATGGGAACATCCAGTCCCATGGCCTCGCACTCGTCGATGAAGTGGTAGTAGCTGTCCGTGTTGTAGAAGTATTGGGTGATGGCCGAGTCAGCGCCTGCATTTACCTTACGCTTGAAATTCAGTAGGTCTTCCTGCGCGTTCCGGGCTTGCGGATGGTACTCAGGGTAAGCGGCAACCTCGATCCTGAACTGATTGCCAAATTCCTCCCGGATGAAAGTGACAAGCTCGTTGGCATAGCGGAATTCGCCTGTTGCCGCTAGTCCCGATGGCAGGTCGCCGCGCAGCGCTACAAGGTGGTTGATGCCGTTTTCCTTATAGCGATTCAGCATGTCGCGCACGCTGTTGCGGGTGGATGCGACGCAGGAGATGTGTGGTGCGGCAGCATGCCCCTGGGCCCTGATATCCAATACCGTATCCAGCGTGCGCTCACGCGTGGAGCCGCCAGCACCAAACGTAACCGAGAAAAATCTCGGCTTCAACTGCGCCAGCTGCTGCGTGGCGGCACGCAGCTTTTCCGTCCCCTCTGGCGTATTAGGGGGAAAGAATTCGAAGCTGAATGCCTTTTCGAATTTTTTCTGTGATTGCATGAGCGATTGCGGTATGGACTGGATTGATTCTACTCCCGGCTGCAGTTTTCTGGCTCAGTAGCGGTACTGGTCCGGCTTGAACGGGCCGTCGATATTCAGCTGCAGGTAGTCGCACTGCTTTTCGTTGAGCGTTGTGAGTTCGACGCCCAGCTTTCTAAGGTGCAGGCGTGCGACTTTCTCGTCCAGATGCTTGGGCAGCACGTAAACCCTGTTTTCGTACTTGCTAGCCTGAGTATAAAGCTCGATCTGGGCGAGGGTTTGGTTGGTGAAGGAATTGGACATCACGAACGACGGATGGCCGGTACCGCAACCCAGGTTCACCAGGCGGCCCTCGGCGAGAATGATCAGGCGTTTGCCGTCCGGGAAGATCACGTGATCGACCTGTGGCTTGATGTTTTCCCATTTGTACTGTTTCAACGAAGCGATCTCGATTTCGGAGTCGAAATGCCCGATGTTGCAGACGATGGAATTGTGCCTCATCCGCTTCATGTGCTCGTGGGTGATCACGCCGAGATTGCCGGTGCAGGTCACAAAAATATCGGCCTTGTCGGCGGCGTAATCCATGGTTACTACGCGGAAGCCTTCCATGGCGGCTTGCAGTGCGCAGATCGGATCAATCTCGGTGACCCAGACCTGGGCTGACAGCGCGCGCAGCGCCTCAGCGCTGCCCTTGCCGACGTCGCCGTAGCCGCATACCACGGCAATCTTGCCTGCCACCATCACGTCGGTGGCGCGCTTGATGGCGTCGACCAGCGATTCACGGCAGCCGTAGAGGTTGTCGAATTTGGATTTGGTGACCGAGTCGTTGACATTGATCGCCGGAAACGGCAGACGTTTTTCCTTTTCCATCTGGTAAAGACGGTGTACGCCAGTGGTCGTCTCTTCGGTAACGCCCTTGATGTTTTTCTCGATATTCGAGTAATACCCGGGTTTTTCCTTCAGGCGCTTTCTCATCGCCGCGAACAGCACCTGTTCTTCCTCATTGGTGCCTTCGGGGGGCTGTGTATTGTTGCGCTCGTGCTGGGCGCCCAGCGTCACCAGCAGTGTGGCATCGCCGCCGTCGTCGAGAATCATGTTCGGCGTACCGCCGTCACTCCATTCGAGGATGCGATGGGTGTATTCCCAGTAGTCCTCTAGCGTTTCACCCTTGTAGGCGAACACCGGTATCCTGCGGTCGGCGATCGCAGCGGCGGCATGGTCCTGGGTCGAGAAAATGTTGCAGGATGCCCAACGTATGTCGGCACCAAGATCGGCGAGCGTTTCAATTAGCACTGCGGTCTGGATGGTCATGTGCAGCGATCCGGCGATGCGCGCCCCCTTAAGCGGTTTCTTGCCCTTGTATTCCTCGCGCAGCGCCATCAGTCCGGGCATTTCGGTTTCGGCGATTGCGATTTCCTTGCGACCGAAATCAGCCAGTTTGATGTCAGCGACCTTGTAGTCGACGGTGTTGGCGTTCATGAAAACTCCTGGATTATTGTCGGGCGCGGTTACCGGCATGGCCGCCGAGCCTGGCCGTCGGTGGTACCGTCCGGTCGCAGCGCCCCTCGAGGGCATGCATTCAAAAATAACTGCAAAAAAAAGCGCTCGCACCGTTTCCGGTGCGAGCGCCGTTGATTCTTGCTGAGCCTGGCCGGCGGGAAATTCGCTCGGTCGCAACGCTCCTCAGCAGGAGGGATTATACCTTATTTGATGCCGGCATCCGCCTTGAGCGCGGCTGCCTTGTCGGTAGCCTCCCAGCTAAATTCCGGTTCGTCGCGGCCAAAGTGGCCGTGCGCGGCGGTCTTGGTGTAGATAGGGCGCAGCAGGTCGAGCGACTGGATGATACCTTTGGGGCGCAGATCGAAATGTTTTTCGACCAGCGCGGCGATCTTGTCGTCGGCGATCTTGCCGGTGCCGAAGGTATCGACCAGCACGCTGACGGGCCGGGCAACGCCGATGGCGTAAGCCACCTGAATTTCGCACTTGGCGGCGAGGCCGGCAGCGACGATGTTTTTGGCCACGTAACGTGCAGCGTAAGCAGCCGAACGATCAACCTTAGACGGATCCTTGCCGGAGAAGGCGCCGCCGCCGTGGCGTGAATAGCCGCCGTAGGTGTCGACGATGATTTTGCGGCCGGTCAGCCCGGTATCACCCTGCGGGCCGCCGATGACGAAACGACCGGTCGGATTGATCAGGAACTTGGTGTCCTTGGTGACCATGTTCTTGGGCAACACCGGCTTGACGATTTCCTCGATGACCTTTTCAGTCAAAGGTTCATGCGAAATATCCTCGGTGTGCTGGGTGGAAATCACCACGGTATCGATGTGGTGCGGTTTACCGTCAACGTAGCGGACGGAAACCTGCGATTTTGCATCGGGACGCGCCCACGGCAGTCGGCCGTCGCGACGCAGTTCCGCGTGGCGCTGCATCAACCGGTGCGAATAGTAGATCGGCATCGGCATCAGCTGCGGTGTTTCATCGCAGGCAAAACCGAACATCAGCCCCTGGTCTCCTGCGCCCTGATCGAGGTCAAGTCCCTTGCCCTCATCCACGCCCTGCGCGATATCGGGTGATTGCTGGTCATAGCAAACCAGCACGCCGCAGCTCTTGTAGTCAAAGCCGATCGATGAATCGTCGTAGCCGATCTGCTTGATCATGTTGCGTGCCACCTGTGCGTAATCAACCTTTGCGTTGGTGGTGACCTGGCCGGCCAGCACCACAAGTCCGGTATGGGTCATGGTTTCGGCGGCAACGCGGCCGTTCTTGTCCTGGGCCAGGATGGCGTCAAGGACGGCGTCGGAAATCTGGTCGGCGATTTTGTCGGGATGACCTTCTGAGACCGATTCTGAGGTAAACAGGAAATTGCTCATGGGAAAAAATGTGGGTTGATGGGACCGTTTGGTTGGCAAAAAGGCCGATACAATACCATAAAACCCTTGATTTTTTAACGGATTTCCCCTCGCCGTATTCCCATGCCGCTGACAGTGATGAAATGGTGCGCACGTATGCCTTTGGGGGCACTGCATTTTTTCGGTGCCGGGCTGGGCTGGATTGTTTACGCGCTTTCTCCCACCTATCGGCGTCGTTGCCTTGAGAATTTGCGGATCAGCGGGCTCACCGAGGTCAACACGGCGCGCCATACCCTGCATGCGGCCGTTGCTGAAACCGGCAAGGGCATAGTCGAGCTGTGCAAGATATGGTTTGGCGACGAGACTGAACTTCGCGGTCTGGTCATCTGCGATGACTGGACGGTAGTAGAGGATGCCCAACGTGCGGGCAAGGGAATAATTTTTCTGACCCCCCATATCGGTTGTTTTGAAGTGTCGGCATGGTATGGCGCGCAGCGCATGCCGCTGACGGTGCTGTACCGCCCGCCAAAACGCATTCATCTGGAGCCGCTGATGGCGGAGGGACGCCGCCGCGGCCAGATGCGGCTGGCTCCAGCGACGTTGGCTGGCGTGCGCCAACTGTACAAGGCGTTGCGGCAGGGCGAGGCGATTGGCGTGCTGCCCGACCAGGCGCCGGGCAAGGGGGAAGGCGTATGGGCGGATTTTTTCGGTCGTCCCGCGTACACCATGACCCTGGTTTCCCGGCTGAAGGCAACGAGCGGTGCGGCGGTAGTTATGGCGTTCGCCGAACGCCTGCCGCGCGGGAAGGGTTTCAGGCTGCATCTGATGCCGGTTAGGACAGATCCGCTGGATCCAGCTGCACTCAATCGTGCGATCGAAGAGGTGGTGCGCCAATGTCCTGCACAGTATTTGTGGGGATACAACCGTTACAAGGTGCCGGCGGGGGCGCCGGCACCGGACATCGATCGATGCTGACCCGCACCGGACTTGCACTGGTCTGGCTGCTGCACGGATTGCCGTTGAGCTGGCTGGCTATGCTAGGGCGGGTATTGGGGGCGGTACTCTATGTCATGGCGGCAGAGCGGCGGCGGGTGGTGCAGACCAACCTCAAATTGTGTTTTCCGGAACTGGGTGATGAGCAACGCACGGCGCTGGCGCGACGTCACTTCGCCGCGTTCGGGCGTAGCTTGCTGGAACACGGTATTTTGTGGTGGGGCAGCCGTGAGCGCGTGCTGCAGCTGGTCCGGGTCGAGGGCGTGGAACACTGGCAGGCGGTTCGTGACCGACCGGTGATCTGGTTGGTGCCGCATTTCGTCGGGCTGGACATGGGTGCGATCAGGCTGACCGCCGAACACCCTTTTGTCGCAATGTACAGTCGCCAGAAAAATCCTGTATTCGATGCGGTGCTTTATCACGGACGCACGCGGCTGGGTCCGGCGAAAATGATTTCCCGGCAGGAGGGTCTGCGGCTGGTTGCCCGCGCAATGAAGACAGGTCTTCCATTTTATTACCTGCCAGATATGGATTTCGGCAAGCGCGATTCGATTTTTGTCCCTTTTTTCGGCGTGCCTGCGGCCACCATTACCGGACTTGCAAGAATTGCGGCATTTACCGGTGCGGTTGTGGTGCCTGCGGTGACAGAACAATTGCCCGGCAACGAAGGTTACCGGCTGCGTTTTCATCCGGCATGGAGCGGTTTTCCGAGCGGTGATGTCGACGCGGACGCCCGGCGTATGAATGCATTTATCGAGGAGCAGGTGCTGTCAATGCCTGAGCAGTATTACTGGATGCACAAGCGCTTTAAGACCCGCCCCCCGGGTGAAAACCGTATTTACTGATCGCGGCTGCATGGCCACGCCGATATAATCTGACACTGAAGACATGTTTGAAAATCTCGATGCCCAAGCGCGTTGTGCGCTGCTAAAACAGGTCAAGACCATTGCCGTGGTCGGACTGTCACCCAATGCCGCGCGGCCGAGTCACGGGGTGTCGAAGGCGATGCAGCAGTATGGTTTTCGGGTAATTCCGGTGCATCCGGCAGCACGGCAAATTCTGGGCGAAAAGGTCTATCCAAAGCTCGCCGACATTCCGAAGAAGGTGGATCTGGTCAACGTTTTTCGCAGTGCCGAATTCATTAACGGCGTTGTCGATGAATGTCTTGAACTCGGGCTGAAGGCGATCTGGATTCAGGAAGGAATTGTTAATTTTCCTGCTGCAAAACGCGCTAGCGATGGCGGAATGATGGTGATCATGGATCGTTGTATCTATCGCGATTACAGGGATCAGTGTATGGATCAAGGTTCCTAAAATGCGCCTCGAGTTCACCAAGATGCATGGTCTAGGCAACGACTTTGTCGTGCTGGATGCCACTGCTTCGCCTATTTTACTTACAGCAAAGCAACTGCGTTTTCTGGCTGATCGCCATTTCGGCATCGGCTGTGACCAGGTTCTGCTGGTGGAGCCGGCGAGGGAACCAGGCACCGATTTTTTCTACCGCATCTTCAATGCTGACGGCGGCGAGGTCGAGCAATGCGGCAACGGCGCACGCTGTTTCGTACGTTTCGTTCATCAACGGGGATTGAGCGGGAAATCCGCAATACGTGTCGGTACGCTGGGCGGTGTTATTGAGCCGAGGCTGGAAGCTGATGGACAGGTCACGGTGAACATGGGTGTACCGGGGTTTGACCCGGACCGTGTTCCGTTCAGCGCTCCAGCCACTGCACCACTGTACGAATTGCAGGTGGGAAACAAAATAATAAAAATCAATGTGTTATCAATGGGTAATCCACATGCGGTGCAGGTGGTTGAAGATGTTGACGCCGCGCCTGTGGAGCGCGAAGGCCCGTTGATTGAAGCCCATCTGCGATTTCCGCAGCGGGTTAATGCGGGGTACATGCAGATCCTCGACCGCTCGCACATACGCTTACGCGTGTACGAGCGTGGTGCCGGTGAGACTCTGTCCTGCGGCACGGGAGCCTGTGCTGCGGTGGTTGCTGGCAATCAGCGCGGGATGCTCGATAAGCGTGTCACGGTTTCGACGCGCGGCGGCGACCTCGTTATAGTATGGCCAGGAACCGGGAAACCGGTGATGATGACCGGGCCCGCAGTAACCGTGTATACAGGTGTGGTAACGCTTCCGCAATGACGGACCCATTGACAGTAAAACAAGGAATATCCGCTGATGAAGCCCGATGACGTTGCTGCATATCTCAAGGACCATCCGGAGTTTTTTGAACAGTATGCAGAGATAGTCGCGGACGTGTTCATCCCGCATCCGCACGGCGGACGCGCGATCTCGATCAGCGAGAGGCAGATATTGACGCTGCGCGAGCGTGGCAAGCAGCTCGGAAGCAAACTGGGCGAGCTGATCCAGTTTGGCGAGGAGAACGACGCCATAGGCGAGAAAGTTCATCGCCTGACGCTGGCTCTGATTGCGGCGAAGGACGTGCCAGCACTGCTGCATGCGGCCGGTTTCAATCTGCGCGAGGATTTCTCCGTTCCCCATGTGGTTATGCGCGTATGGCACGAAGCGGCGATAGGGGATGCTGCGGAATTTTCAGCCAGTGAAGCCACACGTACATTCGCTTCGGAGTTGCTACATCCTCACTGCGGTCCTCTGGCGATGGCGGACACTGCCGAGTTTTTTGGTGATGCGGCGCCGCTGCTCAAATCCTGGGCTTACGTGCCGTTGCGAGGCCGCGAAACATTCGGGCTGCTGGCACTGGCGAGCGAGGATCCACAGCGGTTTTATCCAGAGATGGGTACGCTGTACCTGACACGCATCGGCGAGGTTACCTCCGCATGCCTGTTTCGACACTTCGACTCCGAGTGAATTCGCGCCGACGCAAGGTTGTTCCCGAAGAATCAACGGCACCGGTTCCCGCTGCCGCCCGCCAACTGATCGAACAGTATACGGCGCATCTCAACCATGAACGGCGCCTAGCTGCGCATACCATAAAAAATTACCGCCGCGACATAGAGGCCATGACCGCTCTCGCCGGGGCAACGCCGTTTTCTGGTTTACGCCCGCACGACATTCGCCGCTTTGTTGCGCAATTGCACGGACGCGGCCTTGATGGCCGAAGTCTTGCACGCATGCTTTCGGCGTGGCGCGGCTTCTACCAGTATCTGGCCCGCGACCACGGCTTCAATCACAATCCGTGCGCCGGCATCCGCGCTCCGAAAAGCGCGAAAAGGCTGCCGCAGGCACTTTCTCCGGACGAGGCAAGGCAGCTGGTCGAAATCGAGGCGGTCGATACGCTGGAGATGCGCGACCTCGCCATTCTCGAACTGTTTTATTCGTCAGGATTGCGTTTGGCCGAACTGGCGGGATTGGCGCCGAAGGACGTGAATTTTGCAGATGCCATGGTGCGTGTCACCGGCAAGGGCAACAAGACCCGCATTGTGCCGGTGGGCAGCCACGCGCTGACTGCACTGCGTGAATGGCTGGCGGCGCGGAAAAGCATTCCTCAGGTTGATGAAGAGGCATTATTTGTCGGAAACCGCGGCCGGAGGCTGGGGCCCCGTGCAATCCAGGGCTGCGTGCGCAGGCGCGCCCTGCAGCAGGGTATCGCCGCGCGCGTGCATCCGCACATGCTGCGCCACTCTTTTGCGTCTCATGTTCTGCAATCAAGCAGCGATTTGCGGGCGGTGCAGGAAATGCTCGGGCATTCCAGCATTTCGACAACACAGGTGTATACACAACTGGATCACCAGCATCTTGCCAAGGTCTACGATGCCGCGCATCCAAGAGCGCGTCGCAGGGAAAAATAAAACGGAGGCAGTCAATGAGCATGCCGGATTTTCAGGTAACCGGTACGGGTCGGGTGACGATTTTTCTGTTGCACGGCATTTACGGATCCAAGGAGTATTGGCGATTTCAGACTGAGCGTCTGGTAGCCAGGGGCTATCGCGTGGTGGCGTGGGACGCGCCCGGTTACGGGCTGTCGCAATTGCCGCCGGATTTCAACTTTGAGAAGGTTGCTGCTGCCGGCGTCGCCTTGCTGCGGGCGCAGGGTACCGAAAGGAATGTCATTCATGGCCATAGCATGGGCGGGCAGATTTCGTCGCGCATCCGCCTGCAGGACCCGGAGCGGGTGCATGGACTGGTGATTTCCTCGACGATCGGTTATTTCGGCAACCGCACCAAAGAAGAACAGGAAGAATTCGTGCGCAAGCGCACTGCGCCACCCCCGCCGGGTACGGATCCGGTCACCGTCAACCGCATGGTTGTGGATTCCATGCTGGGACCGGAATCAAAGGGTTCCGAGGTCGATCTGGTCCGACAATGGGCATCATTGACGCCGCCCGATACCGTCAAGGCCGCAGTCAAGGCGGTGCAGTCCTTTCCAGAGGCGGATGCTGTGGCCGGCTTCCGCTCGATTTCCATTCCTACATTGCTGGTAGCCGGTGAAGTGGACCAGGTGGGTCATCCTGCCGGCATGAAGCGGGTGGCTGACATGATTGAGGGTTGTGCTTTCGGCACGGTGTCCGGCTCCGGGCATTATCCGTGGGCGGAAAATCCAGCGGAATTCAATCAGCATTATTTTTCATTTCTCGACCGTCACTTTCCGGCGCGCAAGTGAATGGCTGGCGGCGCGGGAATACACAGCCTGTTCATAAAGCCAGGGCGCGAAAAATCGCTGAAGCGGCGGCATCCCTGGATATTCTCCGGCGCCGTGGCCCGGGTCGAGGGCAATCCGTCACCGGGTGAAACGCTACTGGTGCGCTCATCCGGTGCGGAGATACTGGCTGTAGCCGCCTATAGCCCGTATTCGCAAATCCGCGCCCGCGTCTGGGACTGGCAGGATAGGGAGATCGATGCAGAGTTCATCGCGCAACGCATCAAAAATGCTGCCGCAGCGCGGAGGACGACGGATGTCTGTACTCGGCTGGTGCACGGTGAATCAGACGGGATGCCCGGCATCGTGGCCGATCGTTACGGTGAAACCGTTGTACTGCAATTGTTGAGTGCGGGTGCGGAGTACTGGCGGGAAGCCATAGTTAGCGCCATCGCGGATTTGCCGGGGATTACAAGGGTAATGGAGCGCTCCGATGCGGATGTGCGCGCACTCGAAGGTTTGCGGCCACGCAGCGTATGGCTGAGAGGAGCGCCTGCGGAGACGCCACAGATTGTCACCGAGCACGGATTGCGTTACACGGTAGATATCGAGCAGGGACACAAGACGGGCTTTTACCTGGACCAGCGCGAAAACCGGCTGTTGTTGCGTAAACTCGTTTCCGCAAAGAACGTACTGGACTGCTTTTGCTACACGGGTGGGTTTTCATTGAATGCCCTGGCAGGCGGAGCGGCGGCGGTGACGGCTATCGACAGCTCAGCACCTGTGTTGGCCGCAGCGCAGGCCAACGCCGCGCGCAACAATCTTTGCGGTGTGGAGTGGATGGAGGCGGATGTATTCCAGGCGCTGCGCGGATTCCGTGATGGCGGACGGCGGTTCGATGTCATCGTTCTCGATCCGCCCAAGTTCGCACCGACTTCAGCTCATGCCGAAAAAGCCGCCCGCGCCTACAAGGACATCAACCTGCTGGCATTCAAGCTGCTAAGTCCTGGGGGAGCGCTGATGACGTATTCCTGCTCCGGTGGTGTCAACGCCGAATTGTTCCAGAAAATCGTCGCCGGAGCTGCGCTGGATGCCGGGGTCGATGCCGTCATTTCGGCATGGCTGCACGCTGCGGCAGACCATCCCGTAATGCTCAGTTTCCCTGAGGGTGAATACTTGAAGGGTCTGGTTTGTCGAGTCCGAGCCTGAGTACCCCGGTCAGTTCCGGGGAGGCACATTGTCGATGCCGCCTGGATGCCAGGGGTGACACTTGGCAATGCGCTGCAGCGTCAGCCAGCTTCCCCTGAGTGCGCCGTGAACATCGATGGCTTCGCGGGCATAGGCGGAGCAGGTCGGCAGAAAACGGCATTGCGTACCGAAAAACGGAGACAGCAGCAGACGGTAGGCATCGATCAGGGCGATCAGCAGGGTTTTCATCGCAGCATCGAGTATAGCGCGGCAACCGAACTGTGCTGTCCGCATGTGCCGTAACGATATCGGTGCAACTGGTAGGGCTGTATCTGGTGTTTACGACCCTAATCGTAACTGCACTGGCGGTGCGAAATATCAAGGTTCGTTACCAGCTGGCTACCGGGTATGTCTTAAGTGCCGTGGGTTATGCACCAGGGCTAGCCCTTTCGACGTTGACCGATTTGCCTTCCGGTCCGACGGTGGTATGGATGATGGCCATTTTGGAGGCAATCTGCTTTACGATTTTTGGCAAGCACGGGAAAGTAACTGGCTGATCAGGCGGTATGCTCGACATTGATTTGTGGAAAGTGCGTCTCCGGGTTGATAATTCGATGCATTAATATGAGAAAAAAAATGCGCGTAATCAATAACAGGGTTCCTCAGATCGAGGCCGGATCGGAGTTAGCCCGTGCCCGTTTAGATGGTAAAAGACGGCCGTTCTTGCTGTTTCTGGTATGCAGCCTCGCTATGCATGTTCTTTTTTTTCAGGTGTCGCCGGACTTGCATCGCGTAATGTCAGTCCGCTTGCCACCGGTCCTCGATGTCGTGATCGCGAAGCAGAAACCGGAAATCTTGCCAGGGCCGCAGCCCAGCCCGCTTGCGCTAAGACCGGTAACAGTTCGACCGAAGCCGGCTCGGCGTGAGGTCGTGCCGATCACTGCATCCGTGACCTTGCCATCCCCCGAGGTTGCGCAGCAGGTGATCACCGAGAATCATGTGGAGTCTGCGGCAACGACTGCAGAAACCTTGCCGGCGCCACTGCCTATGCTGCCTGAAATCCAGGTAACTACGCTGACAGTCGGCGCGGTTTATCAGCGCAATCCGCCGCCGCGTTATCCTCTCGCTGCGCGCCGTAATGGCGACCAGGGAATTGTGATGCTGCGCGTTCTGGTTAGCGCTGAAGGTTTGCCGGTCAGGGTTGAGGTTGATCGATCGAGTGGTTTCTTGCCCCTCGACGATGCAGCTGCCGATGCGGTGCGAGACTGGCGTTTTGTGCCGGCTCGTCGGGGTGATCGCAACGTTGAAGACTGGGTGCGTGTCCCGGTGGAGTTCAGACTCGAGGGTGCTGCTTGAACAGTGCAGGGGTTACGTTGATACATAATTTTTTAACCAATTGTTTTAAAAGAGATATTTTTTTAATTTTTGCTCGATCAAAATTCAAAGCAGGCGGGATGTTATTGCTGTTTTTGTATGTCGTTCCTGCATACGCTCAGTCTGTCGTAGTGAAGGAAGCGTGGATACGCGGAACGGTACGGGGACAAAACGCCACCGGTGCATTCATGGAACTGACCGGCAAATCCGCCGTGCGGCTGGTGGGTGCGGAGAGCCCTGCGGCGAAAACCGTCGAGGTTCACAGCATGAGGATGGAGAAAGGGGTAATGAAAATGTCGCCGGTGAAGGGCATTGATGTGCTTGCGGGGAAAACCGTCAAACTTGCCCCTGGCGGTTATCACGTCATGATGATGGGACTGGAAAAACCGTTGAGCACGGGGGAAAGAGTACCGTTGACACTGACGTTCGAACTGGCAGACAAAAAACGTGAAACAGTTGAACTGTCGGTTGAAGTGCGCGATATCCGTGGTAAACCTGCGGGCCATTCTCACCGGCATTAAAGTCGCCGGGAGGGGGCGTTGAAACTAGCGGTTGATGACCAGCGGCCTGACGCCCAGCATTTGGGCGGCACGTTCTGCGGCATCACGCGCCGTGGCATCGCTGGAATAAGGGCCTGCCTGCACCCTGTAGATGCCATCGCTTAAATGGACGCGCAGAGATCCGGTTAGCCATTGCGCCTGCGTCTGCAGCCGTGACAGATAGCTTTCGGCGTTGGTTTGAACTCCGAATGCGCCAAACTGGATATAACGCCCGCCAAGTGGTGCAGAGTTACTCGTCGTGACAGTGACAGGCATCCTTCCCGGTGAAGGCGGGAGTGTTTCGGTCGCCGGGGTGATTCCCGCAGGGGTGATGCTTGGGAATGGGTCAGGGGTTGCGGCGGACTGCGGCTCGGCAGCAGGGGTGACGCCTGGAATAATGGTTTCCACTTCAACCAAGCCGCTGCCGGCATTGATGATGCCCAGCTTGTATGCGGCGGAGTACGACAGGTCGATCAGGCGATTGTCGATGAACGGTCCGCGATCATTCACGCGCACCACGACCGATCTGCCGTTGTTGACATTGGTGACACGCGCGTAGCTCGGGATCGGCAGTACGGTGTGAGCGGCGCTCATGGCATACATATCGTAGATTTCCCCAGACGACGTCTGTTTGCCGTGATAACGGCGGCCGTACCAGCTGGCGATGCCGCGCGTCTTGTATGGGACGAGTTTGGTCATGGGCGTATAGCTGCGGCCCATCACCACGTATGGTCTCAGTGTGCCGCGACTTAACGGTTCAATTTTCGGCACGGCGTCAGGTATGGAGGTGATGTCGGCCGGTGCGTTGGCGCCGGGGCCATCGTCCAGGTAATAACCGCCGCCCGCGGCTGGCGCGCGCTCAATACCGCCCCGCTTTGGAGATCCGCTGCAGCCAGCCAGGACCAGCGTAGTCGCGGCGCATGCAATAAGGATTGCGTGCTTCATGTCTGCACCAGTTTTTTGTTTGTGCTGATGCTCATCAGTATCCCGAAACCGAGGCAGATGGAAACCAGTGAAGTTCCGCCGTAGCTGATCAGGGGCAACGGCACACCCACCACAGGCAGAATTCCGGACACCATACCCATGTTGACGAAAGCATAGGTGGAAAAAGTCATGGTAATTGCTCCGGCGAGCAGGCGAGCGAACAACGAGGGCGCATTCGCTGTAATGACTAATCCGCGGGCAATCACGAACAGGAATAATCCCAGCAGCACGACATTGCCAAGCAAACCGAATTCTTCGGCGTAGACTGCGAAAATGAAGTCTGTGGTGCGCTCAGGTATGAAATCGAGGCGGGTCTGGGTGCCATGCATCCAGCCTTTACCGAGCGCTCCGCCGGAACCCACGGCGATGGTTGACTGTATGGTGTGGTAGCCGGAACCCAGAGGGTCGTCACTGGGGTCAAGCAGGGTCAGAATGCGCTGTCGCTGATAGTCGTGAAGCGCCGACCACAGGAAGGGCAGGCTGACCAGTCCGCTGGCAAAAAGAATTGCAATCACCCGCCAGGGTAAACCGGCCAGAAAAATCACGTAACACCCGCTGGCCAAGATTAGGATTGCGGTACCCAGATCGGGCTGGCGTGCGATCAGCGCCACTGGGACGACCAGCATGATTGCTGCGAAGAAATAATTACGTAGCCTTAGCGAGGTTTCGTTACGGTTGAAATACCAGGCGAGCATCAACGGCAGCGCAATTTTCATCAGCTCGGACGGCTGTATACGGGTGACGCCGACATGCAGCCATCGCCGCGCACCGTTAACCACATCACCAAACAACGCAACTCCAACCAGCAGGCAGCAGCCGAGGGCAAAAAGCGGCAGCGCGAAGCGCATCAGGTAGTGCGGAGGGATATTGGCAAATATCCACATTACTCCCAGCGCAATCAGCATGTTTGTCAGCTGGCTCCCCGCTCTCGAGAAATTGCCGTTGGAGGCGCTGATCAGCACCAGCAGCCCCGTAAACATCAGCAGCAGGACCGCGGACAGTAACACGCCGTCGATGTGACGCGTCATGAATTTCGAAAATCTGGCGACAGTAGGATGCAAGGGATTAGCCTCCTGACACTAGTTTGTCGGGACGCTTGCCAAGCAGGTAGTAGTCAAGAACCTGCCGGGCGATCGGGGCAGCAGCAACCGCGCCAAACCCGGAGTTTTCCGCAACAACCGCCAGTGCAATGCGCGGATTGTCTGCGGGTGCATAGGCAATGTACAGGGCATGATCGCGGTGTTCAGCGGCAACCTTTTTTTCGTCGTATTTTTCGCCTTGTTTGATGGCTATAACCTGGGCAGTGCCAGTCTTGCCGGCGCTGACGTAAGGAGCTCCGGCAAAGGCTAGCGCCGAAGTTCCCTCCTTGTTGACGCCGGCAAGAGCCTTTTTGATGACATCAATGTGTTCCTGTTTCAGCCCGAGGTCGCGCAACGGGGCAGGTTCTATCGGCTGCTTTTCACTGGTGTGGATATTTTCAATATGATTGACGATATGCGGCCGGAACATCGTTCCGTTGTTCGCCAGGGTTGCGATTGCCGAGGCCAGCTGCAGAGGGGTGTAGCTGTTATAGCCTTGGCCGATGCCGATACTGATGGTCTCCCCGGCGTACCATTTCTGCCGGAAGCGCCGCATCTTCCATTCCGTTGAGGGCAGCACGCCCGCGGACTCGCCGCCGATGTCGATGCCGGTGCGCGAGCCAAAACCAAACAATTCCATGAAACGGGCGATGGGGTCGATTCCGAGATCGTTGGCCAGCATGTAGTAATACGTGTCGCAGGAATGGACGATGGACTTGTACATGTCGACCATGCCGTGCCCGTCGACCTTGTCGTCCCTGAAACGATGACCGCCGAAAACGAAATAGCCGGGATCGCGGATGACTTGTTGTGGTGTGCGCTTTCCGTAAAACAGCGCGGCGAGTGCCATGAAAGGCTTGAACGTAGAGCCCGGAGGATAGGTTCCGCTTGAGGCCCTGTTCAGTAGTGGTTTGTCTTTTGAGCTGTTTAACTCGTTCCAGCTTTGTGGATCGATGCCATCCACAAACAAATTGGGATCAAAGCCGGGCGTGCTGACAAAGGCTAGTATGCCGCCGGTGGTGGGCTCGATGGCCACAAGTGCCCCACGGCGGCCGCCAAAGGCCTTGTAGGCCACTTCCTGCAGTCCGGCATCGATGTTCAGCACCAGATTGTTACCGGACACGGAAGGTGTGCGTGACAGCGTGCGGACTGCACGTCCACCCGAATCGACTTCGACTTTCTCGACTCCAGTAATGCCATGCAGGAATTTTTCGTAGCGTTTCTCAAGCCCAGTCTTACCGATGTAATCACTGCCCCGGTAGTTGGCTAGCTGCCTGTCTTCGTCAAGCTGGTCGATTTCGCGCTGGTTGATGCGGCCAATGTGGCCAACGACATGCGAAAAAATCTCCCCTTGAGGATACTGGCGGAACAGCCGCGCCTTGGCTTCTACGCCGGGAAAGCGATAGCGGTGCACCGCGAAGCGCGCGATTTCCTCGTCAGACAGCCGGGTGCGTATCGGTAGGCTTTCAAAACGCTTGCTTTCCTCAAGCAGTTTACGAAAACGCCGCCGGTCACGCGGTACTATTTCGACGATCGTCGACAGTTCGTTAATCGTATCC
>JAYOED010000034.1:0-3742 GCA_038106575.1 Burkholderiales bacterium | reverse complement strand
TCCTCGAGATTTCTGACCTTGCTTGGAGTGATTTCCAGCGCATATGCTGCATAGTTTTGTGCGAGTATGACACCGTTGCGGTCAACGATGATTCCGCGATGAGGCGCAATCGGCAGAACCGAAATGCGATTGGCTTCGGCCAGTGTGCTGTAGTGCCCGTGACTGTAAATCTGCAGATAGATGAAGCGCGAGAACAGCAGAAAGAACAGGCCAATGACAAAAATGCCCAGCAGGGCAAGCCGTCGGCGGAATTCGCCCAGTTCAAGTTCGGAATTCCGGAGCTCGACTCCAGGATTGATGTTAAGCTCAGACACGGTCAGGATCGGGGCGCGGACGCTGCGGCAGTACTAGCACGTGCGCCAGCGGCGGCCACAGCGCGGCACCAACGAGGCTGCCAACGAAGTAGGCATAGCCGGGAAATTCGGCTCCTGCCAGTGCCCTTACCAGCAGCAGGACCAGATCCGTAAACAGCAGCAGCAGAATAACATGCATGACCTGCGGCGCCATTGAAAAATGCTGAAGCCGGCGATGCAGGGCCATTCCGGCGTAAGCCAGAATGACATAAGCCAGCGCGTGCTGTCCGAGCAGGCTGCCTTCTGCGACATCCATCAGCAGCCCCAGTCCCCATCCGGCGAAGAAGCCGATTTTCCGCGGCTCATGGATGCACCAGTAGAGCACGATCAGCGCAACGAAATCCGGAGCCAGCCAGCGGAGCCAGCCTGACCAAGGCAGAAAATTGGCTAGCAATGCTGCCACCAGCGTTAACAGAATGAAGCCCGGTTTTAACGGAAGCAGCATTTCCTGCGGTGTCATGGGGCGGATCGCCATCAGGATTTTTTCCGATTTGATCGCGGCGGTTTTTCAGGGGTATCCGCGGGGCGCCCCGGTTGTGGTGGCAGAAGCGCCAATACCAGCACCTGCGCATGGGCATTGACGCCCGCAAGTGGTCTGCAGGTAATGTTCGCGAACAGCAGCGCGGTTTTGCGCTCGATGTAAGTGACTTCCGCAACCGGCAGCCCGGGTGGATAAATGCCATCGATGCCGGAGGTCACTAGCTGATCTCCAATCTGGAAATCGGCCGCAAGCGGAATGAAATGCAGTTCAAGTCGGCTGTCGTTTCCGGTTCCTGCGAGCACGGTTCGCAGCCCGGTACGGACATTGATGACCGGTACTAAATGTCCCTTGTCAGTGATCAACGTGACTTCCGATAGCAACGGGTAGACGCGAGTGATTTGCCCAATGACGCCTATATGGTCGATCACCGGTTGGCCGGCACTGAGGCCTTCCAGCTGGCCTTGATCAATCATGATCTTGCGCGAAAAGGGATCGCGCGCAGCATACAGAATTCCTGCGACTTTCGATGGTGTTGCGACCCGCTCACGTGCCCCGAGCAGTCTACGCAGGTGGGCATTTTCATTGTGAAGGGCGCGGGCCTGCTGTACCTCGCGGGATAAGGCGAGATTGCGTTCGCTCAGGCGCTGGTTATCCTGGCGCAGGGTGCTGTGCATAACGAAAAATCCGGAGATGCGCTCGCCGACTGCAGCCGGGGCGGCAGCAAGGCGTTGAAACGGGTAAATGATGACGGCAGCAACTTGACGCAGTTCGGAAAGGTAGCCGAAACGTGCATCCGTGATCAGCAGCATGATGGAAAGCATAGAAAAAATCATCAATCGCGCCAGCGGCGTCGGGCCGGTGCGAAATAGCGGTGGCGGCGTGTGTTTCATAGTGCGCTACCGTGAAACCGGTGCCAACCTGCCCTCACAGCCCGAAAAGGACTGGTCGGGAAAGCGGGCCGTGAGCAACAGCATCAGTCGTTGGTGAAAATGCTCTCGAGATGCTCGAGTTTTTCAAGCGCTTTGCCCGATCCGCGCACGACGCAGGTCAGAGGTTCTTCTGCGATGATCACCGGCAGCCCGGTCTCTTCCATCAGCAGGCGGTCGATATCGCGCAGTAATGCGCCGCCTCCGGTAATCACCATGCCTCTCTCGGCAATGTCCGCCGCCAGTTCGGGAGGGGTCTGCTCCAGGGCTGATTTGACTGCAGAGATGATGCTGTTCAGGGGATCGGTCAGGGCCTCCAGAATTTCGTTGCTGGATATGGTGAAGCTGCGCGGAATGCCTTCGGCGAGATTGCGTCCCTTGACTTCTTTTTCGCGGACCTCGGACCCCGGGAATGCGGAACCGATTCCCTGCTTGATCTGCTCAGCGGTGGTTTCGCCGATTAGCATGCCGTAATTGCGACGGATGTAGTTGACGATGGCTTCGTCGAATTTGTCGCCGCCGACGCGAACTGATCCCTTGTAGACT
Source organism: Burkholderiales bacterium (assembly GCA_038106575.1). Classification (GTDB taxonomy): domain Bacteria; phylum Pseudomonadota; class Gammaproteobacteria; order Burkholderiales; family SG8-41. Next base: position 1,436 of record JAYOED010000034.1, on the reverse strand, counting down.
AGTCCCCCCAGCGAGATCACGCCTACTTCCGTGGTGCCGCCGCCGATGTCGATCACCATCGAGCCGGTGGCATCTCCGACCGGCAGGTCGGCACCGATGGCAGCGGCCATCGGCTCTTCAATCAGGTAAACGCGTGATGCGCCGGCGCCAAGTGCGGCATCACGAATGGCGCGACGCTCCACCTGGGTGGAGCCGCAGGGTACGCAGATGATGATGCGCGGGCTTGGCGAAAAAAACCTGCTCTTGTGTACGCGTTTGATGAACTGCTTGATCATCTGCTCGGTGATGATGAAGTCGGCGATGACGCCGTCTTTCATCGGGCGGATGGCCGTGATATTGCCGGGCGTGCGTCCTAGCATCTGCTTTGCAGCCAAACCGACTTCCTGGATTACTTTTTTGCCGCCGGACCCGCCTTCCTGGCGAATGGCAACGACAGACGGTTCATCGAGTACGATGCCTTTACCGCGCAAGTAGATAAGCGTATTGGCGGTGCCCAGGTCAATGGCGAGATCGTCTTTAAAGTAACTGCTCAGGAAACCGAACATAAAGCCTTTCGTTTTAACGTATATTGGTGCCTCCGGCGGCACCAATATGATAACCTACACTGCCGTGTTTTTTTACGTTTTTCCACCCTGATTTATGGCACTGAAGCTTGACGATGTGCAGCGTGCAGCCCACCTGGCGCGAATTGCGGTCGACGAGACCGAGGCAAAGGCCGTACTTGCGCAACTGACCCGCGTCTTCGAATTGATCGAGCAGATGCGGGCCGTCGATGTCAGCGGTATAGAGCCGATGGCTCATGCGCAGGATCTGGTACTGCGCCTGCGTGCTGACCAGGTCACCGAGCAGGATCAGCATCGCCGGTTTCAGCAGGCAGCGCCTGAAGTCGAGAGCGGGCTCTATCTGGTGCCCAGGGTCATCGAATAGGTCGAATAGCAGGCGCCACCCCAGCGGCGCCGCAGTCTTGCAATGTCCAACGCCACACTGAAGGAATTGTCCGTTCAACTGGCCGCCGGGGCTTGTTCCAGCGTCGAGCTGGTGCAGGATTATATTAATAAAATCAATAATATAAATAAATACATCGGGTGCTATATCACGGTCGATGCGCAACGTGCCCTGGAACAGGCCAAGACCGCCGACGCCAGGCGCGCCGCCGGAGACGCGGCCCCGCTGACCGGTGTTCCGCTGGCACACAAGGATATTTTCTGTGCAGAGGGCTGGCTGACCACCTGCGGTTCGAAAATGCTGTCGAATTTTGTCGCTCCCTATAACGCGCATGTGGTCGAACGCTGCAATGCTGCGGGGATGGTGACCCTGGGCAAAACCAACATGGACGAATTTGCTATGGGGTCGTCTAACGAGACATCGCATTTCGGTCCTGTGCGTAATCCCTGGAATACCGCGACCGTTCCCGGAGGAAGTTCCGGAGGCTCGGC
>JAYOED010000033.1:21742-23622 GCA_038106575.1 Burkholderiales bacterium | reverse complement strand
CGCCCGCACCGGCCCCGGCTAACGCCGCACGGGCCCCTGCGCCTGCTCCCGCCCCGGCACCTGCACCGGCACCAGCGCCCGCACCTGCCCCGGCCCCCGCGCCTGCACCTGCTGGCGGTGCAGTATCCCAAGCAGATTTTGCCGCCGCTGTCCAGAACTACGCCAAGGTCAACAGCCCGAAGGCTACCAAGGCGAAGTTCGCGGAGTTCGGATACACAAAGATCAGCGACGTACCAGCCGAACGGTACGCCGAACTGCTACCGCACTTCAATGAGCGGGCACGCAGACAGACAGCATCGTCGTTTCTCGCCGTCGCAGGCGGAACGTTTCACCGTATGCCACGGCAGTACGAACCTGTTGCAACGCGTGCCCGCTCGTCCTGATAGCGAGTACGCTATCGAGGGGACCAAAGCTCACGAAGTCCTTGACGCCGCGTTGGCCAACGGCATTCGTGATGCGAAGACAGCGCACCGCGACTACTCGTCGTTGTGCATGGAAGACTTGAACACGTTCGACAACATGTTCTACTTCGCCGTGAACATGGCCTTGAACTACGTGTACAGCATCCTTGACGAATACCCCGACGCCGTGTTGTTCAACGAGCGCTTCGTCAACCCGCCGTCCGAAGTCGCGCCCGGTGAGACAGGCGGCTACTGTGACATAGCGATATGGGTTCCGAGCCTCAAGACGCTGTTCATTATCGACTACAAGCATGGCGCTGGTATCGCTAAGGACGTGAAGGGCAACCCGCAGCCGATGCAATACGGCGCTGGCTTCCTGTACGAAGAAAACGCCGTTGTGCCCGTCGAGGAAGTGAACAGCGTTGTGCTGACGATCATACAGCCTCGTGCGTTCCACCCTGACGGCGCGATCCGTGAACACGAGCTAACACCGTACGAGCTATACGAGTACATGTGCTGGCTTGACGACATGATCGCGGAGAACTTGAAGCCCGACGCGCCGCTCGTACCAGACGACAACGGCAAGACGATGGATCATTGCCGCTTCTGCGACGCGAACACCGTGTGCCCCGCCCGTGAGGCCAAGGCTTTGACAGCCGTGGGTTCGCAGTTCAAGACGGTCCAGATGGTGCGCAAGCCCGATCTGCCCGACGTGAAGAACATCGATATCAACCGCTTGGCGCACATTCGCATGGCCGCTCCGATGCTGCGCAAGTTCCTAGACGACGTGGAAAACCATTGTTACGAACTCGCCATGAGCGGGCACGCAGTACCCGGCGCAAAGCTGGTCGAGACGCAAGCGCGCCGCCAGTATTACGGCGACGAGGACGACGTTGCACAGAAAGCCGCTGCGCTCGCCGGTGTATCGGTGGACGAAGTGATGGTAAAGAAACTCATGCCTATCACGAGCTTGGAAAAAGTCGTGGTCGAGGCGTTCAAGAAACGTGTTGGACGTGGCAAGAAACAGCAAGCCGCAGCAGACGCGCGGCAAGCGTTTGCCTTCCTGACACTCAAGCAATCTTCCGGCAACCTCAAGCTGGTTGACGAAGATGATCCGGCACCCGCCATCAACAGAGCAATAGACAGCTTCGGACAGATCGCAGGCGTGTTGCCACCACCCCAACAGGAAAGATAGAACATGACCACGACAGTAGTTAAAGACAGCATCGTAGGCGACAACTGGATTTACCAGACAGCACAGGCCGTACCGATCCAGCGCGTCATTGACGAGAAGACCGGGCAACCGACTGGCGACATTCTGACAGGCCCGGTTCGTCTCGCGTTCGACAACCTGTTCGAACTCCCACCTGTCACGGCCACGATGACGAACCCCAAGTTCGGTGCGTCGTTGCTGTTCACCCCGTACGCGGACTTCTCCGTCCTGTACGAAGAATACTACGCAGTGTGCGCACGCGAGTT
>JAYOED010000033.1:16934-21732 GCA_038106575.1 Burkholderiales bacterium | reverse complement strand
AATATTGGGACGGTCAGCAGTACAGCGGGTTGCACTCGCCGTTCCGCGATCAGCGCGAGAAGATCAAGTTCGGCGGCTTCACACCGGGTTGCCTGTTCATCACCAGCACGAGCAAGTTCAAGCCGCCCGTGGTGGACACGCGGTACAACCCTATCGTGGACAAGAGCAAGGTGTACCCCGGCGTGTGGGCAATCTGCGCCATCAACGCGTACGCCTACAAAGACCCGCGCAAGAAGGGCGTTGCCTTCGGGTTGCAGTCCGTCATGATTATTGGCGACGACACGAAGTTCGGCGGCGGTGCGCCCGATGCTGCTAAGGTCATGGCCGCAGCGAAGGGTATTCAATCGCCTATCGTCCGGCCCGACGTGGCGCGCGGTATGCCGACGCAGCAACAGCAGCCCGCACCGGCAGGTATCCCCGGCTACACGCAGCCCGGTTACGCCCCGCCTACAGGCGCTCCCGCCCCCGCTGGCGCGCCTGTCATGCCGGGTAGCCCTGCACCTGCCGCAGCGCCCTACATGCCGCCAGCGCCCTACATGCCGCCAGCGCCCGCCGCTGCCCCGCCGCTCGCAACGGGCGACGATGACGACATGTCGTTCATGAACTAATCTCCCCGCCGTCGCCTTCGGGCGGCGGCTTCACCCCGCCAGCAAGGAACCGCACCAATGGCAAGACTTGGTAACGACACGCCTGTACAAAAGCTCGACACGAACGGCGCGAGAGCGATCTACAAAGCGATGATCGAGTTCGACAGCATCGTCAGCAAGCAACAGCAGATCATCAACAACGCCAACCTCGATATTGTCGAGGCCATGGACAAGATGGAACGCGCGTATTCCGAACGCAAGAACCTGTCCGATCAGCTTGACAAGTTCGCACCGGACGACTTCATGCAGCCGCGTGATACGGACGGCGCAGCGATGGCACCTGTCGCTCCGTCACCGTATCCGTCGCCGTTCCCGCCTGCGCCTGCCGCGCCAGCACCGTATGGCTACAGCCCGAAGCCGTGGCACAAGCCGTCGCCCATGCCACAGCGCACAACGCACGGCAAGACGGCTTCGTCTGCCGCGTGGGGCGAAGACCCGGAGTTCTAAGACATGTACAAGAACGCTACATGTCGCGGCTCGTACGCGCTAGGCACCGCGTGCGGACGTTGTGAAAGGTGTGCCGAAGAAAGGCAGAGAATGTCAGAACATAAAGGACTTCCCGTCGCTGGCTACCAGCCGCAAAGCGACGACAAGGTGGCGACCGTCAACGGCTTCAAGCAGGACGAGGAACGTCTTATGCGCAAGCTGGACGACGCGCGCAACAACCCTGAAATCGATCAGCGCTGGCTGGCCATCGGTCGTACGCAGATGGAACAGGCGTTCATGGCGATCAACCGTTCTGTGTTCAAGCCCGGTCGCGTCACGCTGCCGGAAGACGGTAGCGCCGAATAACCATGCAAGACTTTCCCGCCGTACACCTTGACTTTGAAACGCGCAGTGCCACGGACTTGAAGAAGTCCGGCGTGTACCGCTATGCGGAAGACCCGACGACATGGCCGTGGGGCTTCGCGTGGCAAGTCGAGTTCTCGGCGGGAGAGTACAGCCCGGTCTATCAGTGGCGACCGGGTTTCGCAGACCCGACGTGGTTGCTTGACCATGTACGGAACGGCGGGCGCGTCGTCATACACAACGCTGCGTTTGAGCGGACCATATGGAACTGGATACTCGTCGGGCGGATCGTACCGCACTGGCCCCCCATGTCCATATCGCAGCAGGACTGTACGATGGCGCGCGCCGCTTCCGTGGCCTTGCCGCAAGGGTTGGACAAGCTAGGCATAGCGCTCAAGTCCGACATGCGCAAAGACATGGCGGGCCACAATCTCATGATGAAGATGGCGAAGCCTCGCCGCTTCAACGCTGACGGCAGTATCACGTGGTGGGATGATCCCGAACTCGTTGACGGGAACATGGCGTACTGCGAACAGGACGTGCGCACCGAAGGCCGCGCCGACAGTATGCTACCCGCGCTATCGCCAGCGTGGCGGCAGGTATGGGAGTTCGATCAGATCATCAATGAGCGCGGCGTGTGCATCGATCAGTTCGCCGTCGAGCGCAGCGCACAGCTAGTCGAGTACGCCAAGAAGCAAAACGACAAAGTGATGCGCGAGCTTACGAACCGCGCCGTGTCGAAATGCTCGAAAGACAAAGAGATTATCGGCTGGCTCAACAGCCGGGGCATTGAGGCCACCAGCCTCGCCAAAGGTGAGATTGACGACGTGGTGTTCCTCGCGTCGTGCTACATGGACGACACCGCAGCGCAGGTTATCAAGCTGCGTCAAGCTGCATGGAAGACCAGCACGGCGAAGTACCGCGCCATGCAGCAGTGCGTGTCGTACGACAACCGCATTCGCGGCTTGCTCAACTTCCACGGCGCGTCAACCGGACGTTGGGCTGGCCGTCTCGTGCAGCCGCAGAACTTCCCGCGTGTCGATCCTGACGATAAGGAACTACAGGTCAAGATCGCGTTCTTGCACGATCTGCTAAACGACAAGCGCCTTACACCGCGTGACATATACGAGCATATCGACACGGTGTACGGGCCGCTGGAAGCGCTCAACCTTTTGTCCAAGGCGCTGCGTTCCATGCTCGTCGCTGGACCGGGCAAGAAGTTTATCGGTGGCGACTTCTCGAACATCGAAGGGCGCGTGAACTCGTGGCTGGCCGGTGAGGCGTGGAAGCTCAACGCGTTCCGTGAGTATGACGCAGGCACCGGCCCCGATCTGTACAAGCTGGCGTATGCGCGCTCGTTCGGCGTGGACGTGGACAGCGTAGGCAAGGGGCAGAAGCGCCAGATCGGCAAGGTGCAGGAGCTTGCGCTTGGCTATCAGGGCGGCGTTGGTGCGTACCTGACGATGGGCGCAACGTACGGCGTGAACCCGTTCGATCTGTCCAAGCCTGTATATGATGCGACGAGCGCCGAACAGTGGGACCGGACAGCGCAGCAGTACCACGCACCGCGCACGAATAAGTACGGCCTGTTCGAACGCGAGTGGACGGCGCTCAAGATACTTGTGGACAACTGGCGTGCGGCCAATGCAGCAGTCGTACAGCAATGGTGGGATTATCAGGACGCAGCTATCGAGGCTGTCGGTGCGCCGGGTAACATCGTGTACACTGCCGGACAGCGAGTGTCGTACTACTCGGACGGTCGTTGCCTTTGGTGCATCCTGCCTTCCGGTCGTATGCTGTGCTACTCGGAACCCGAACTTGTCGAAGAACTCGTGGAGTACACCGACAAGGAAACGGGGGAGACGAAGACACGTGTGCGCCGCAAGGTTACGTTTTGGGGCAACGACAGCGTTACGAAACAGTGGACTAAGCAGTCGCTATATGGCGGGCTACAGTGCGAGAACATCGTGCAGGCAGCGTCGTGCGATCTGCTGGTGGACGCTATGTTCCGCGTCGAGACAGCGGGATACCCCGTGATCCTGACAGTGCATGACGAAATCCTGTCCGAAGTGGACAGCGGGCGACAGGACTACAACGAAGGTCACTTCGCAGAACTTATGTCAATTTTACCGACATGGGCAGACGGCCTGCCTGTGTCAGTTGGCGCGTGGGAAGATACACGCTATGTCAAATAAGCTAACGGAACTACAACAGAAGGTGTTCGATCTTCTCGACGCCAAGCCAAATACGGACGTGGCGCTTGCCGATCTGTACAGCGCAGTGTACGGTGGTGGACAGTCTGATTTGTTTCCACCAACGAACAGGGACATGCAGCAGAAGATGGGACCGCTATTCGCACGCATCAACACCAAGCTCAAGCGTGGCCGCATTGAGCCGGGGCTTATGAAGCAAACGTACAGGTTGACTACCAAGAAGAAAGACTAGGCCATGGGCAAGCTACAAGCGGCGCTCGATTGGGCGGCGCGGGGCTTCCCGGTCTTTCCACTCACACCGAATGGTAAGGAACCAGCATTCGAAGGTGAGGCATGGTACGACACGGCAACGACAGACCCCGACGCCATCCGAGCAATGTGGACCGATCCGGTCCTAAAGACAGAACGTGACTTCAACATCGGCGTGGACTGCACGAACTACGTAGTCGTGGACGTTGACGTAAAGCAGGGCAAGGACGGACACAACCAATACATGCAACTCGGCGGCTCGTACGAGACGCTTGTTGTACAAACGCCGACTGGCGGCTATCACTGCTACTTCGAAGGACCGGACAGCGCCAACGCTCCTATCGCTAAGGACGTGGACATTCGGTCGCACCATGGGTACGTCGTCGCACCCGGCTCGACTATCGACGGGAAGGCGTACCAAGTCGTCACGGACATGGACCCGCAATGGATACCGCTTAACGTCGAGCGCTTGTTGCGCGCTCCGTACGAGCGGCGCGGCACCGCCACCGAAAGCATTGACAGCGAGGCGAGCGTAGCCGCCGCTATACGCTATCTGGAAACCGCACCCGTAGCTATCGAGGGGCAGCGCGGCGACGAGACAACCTTTGTGACAGCCGCGCGCCTCGTGCGCGAAATGGCACTGTCGGTCGAGACAGCATTCGCGTTGCTGCGCGATCACTGGAATGATAGGTGTACCCCGCCGTGGCAACTAGACGACTTGCTACAGAAGGTCGAGAACGCCGCTCAATACGGCACGGCTGATCTTGGTAGGCTGGACCCTTCCGTTCTGTTCTCTGGCGTCACGGTGCCCGTTCCACCTACCGTCTTCGAACAGACCGGGGCGGTGTGGGGCAATGCGCTCGATCCTGTCTCGATCCCGCCTCGCCCGTGGATGATAGA
>JAYOED010000033.1:15100-16924 GCA_038106575.1 Burkholderiales bacterium | reverse complement strand
CTGCTTATGCTACACGAGCAAACGCTAATCATCGCACCGGGCAGCGCTGGCAAGTCGAGCGTGAGCTTGGCCATCGTGGCGCATCTGGCGTTAGGCAAAGACTTCGGCCCGTACACTACGCACGTGAAATGCAAGAGCATCGTGTACAACGGCGAAGACAGCGTAGCAGAACAGTCGCGCCGTCTGTATGCAGTCTGCGTCACGTACGGCCTTGACTACAACGAAGTGAAAAAGAACGTCATGCTGCTATCGGCTGACGAGATTGATATGAAGCTCGTCGGCTCGCAAGGCCGGACAGCGATTGTCAACGAGGCCATGGTGCAGCAGCTTATCAGCTTCGCGTCCGATCCTGACGTTGGGCTGCTGGTGTACGATCCGCTCGTTGATATCCACGAGGTTGACGAAGGCGACAACCCGCAAATGAATACGGTCATGCGTGTAATGAAGCGCATAGCCAAGCAGGCGAACGTCGCTTCGATGATCCTGCACCACACCACGAAGGCGGGTAGCTCCCGGCAGGAAGACCGCGTAGGTAACATGGACATTGCGCGCGGTGCATCGGGTATCGTTTACAAAGTGCGTATTGCCTTTACGCTATTGAACGCGTCGCAGGAAGACGCCGTAGAATTTGGTATGCTGGACGGCGAGCGTGGCGCATGGGTTCGGCTTGACGACGCCAAGAGGCAATACGTACTAGCGAGTGACAAGCCGATCTGGTTCCACAAGGAAGGCGTCAAGATACCAAGCGGTGACGTAGTGGGCGTACTGCGCTACTCACCGCTAGAGAAGAACACGAACAACTTGCGCTTGCGCGTGGCCGAAACTTTGATTAGCATACTGTCGGCCAACGGCAGTGCGTCTATGCCCATGATACAAGCGGTCGCAGCTATCAAGACGCACGAACCCTTGTGGGCTAACAAGACCGATACACAGATACGTCAACGTTTGGAAGGCATGTTCGGATCGGCAGTCGAGCTACGCGGGCAGCGGCTACAAGTCATCCGCGACAACGAGGGAAGCAAGAGCAATGTCCTTATCGTCCTATCGTAACGAGAAGCCCATGTACTTCCTGCACCTGCATATCGCAGGGCAAACGAACTGTATGTGGTACAGCGAGACGGACACGAAGTTCGGGCTGCACCCTGACGTGCTATTCGCTCATGCTTGCACCAAGGAAGACGCCGAACTCAATATCGGCAAGCTGACGATCATCGGTGTGCCGGTGCAAGAAGCTATCATGGTGCCGTGTAACAGCCTCGATATCCTGACACCTGATATGCAGCGTGTATTAAACATCGCTTGACGAGCCGTCTAAACTGTGCGATCGCTACGTTTAGACGCCATGCCGGCGTTGCGCCTAGACGACTTCCGGCCCGAATCCGGTGCGTTTAGACGGACCCCTACAATCGAGCAAGGAACGCCCGTGTCGAACCACCAGTGCAAAGAATGCAACGGACCCTTTACCAGCCGCCAGTACAACGCGGACTTCTGCTCCAACGCGTGTCGCAGCGCATTCAACAACCGGCGCATGAAGCGCGGCGCTGTGCTGTACGATCTGCTCATGATGGAGCAAGGCGATCCCAAGGCGTTCGAGGCCAACAAGCTCAAGGATCGAGCGCGGGAACTGATCGAGCGTTTCCGCCAGGACGACGAGCAAGCCGGACGCAAGCGCACGTGGAAGCGCCCTAACGACGTGATGTACGATACGGCTGCGTTGCTGCGTTAGGGTTTGAACAGCTTGTCGAATGCGGTGCCTATCGCGGCCCATACAGGTTGCGCAGCGAAGCCACCTACCAGCGCAGCGCCCGCGAGGAAGCCGCCGCC
>JAYOED010000033.1:6756-15090 GCA_038106575.1 Burkholderiales bacterium | reverse complement strand
CTGCGGCTTCACTTCGTCGGTAACGGTTTTCTCGACAGCAGTAGCCTTGTCGCGCGCTTGTGCGGCGATCTGGCCAGCGATGGTAACGCTTTGCTCGACGCGCTCGACGCGCTCATACACGCGCGCACGGCTGTCCTTGGCGTCTTCACGCTCTTGCTCCATCTGGCGCAAGATAGCGCGCACGTCGCCGCGAAGCTCGCCCAACGCCCGTTCTATGTTTGCTAGTTGATCCGGCACTGTCACCGCCTACGTACCGCGCCCGCTACGATCTGCGCGATACCTACGGCAGCACCGGACCCGAAGATTGAACCGAATATGGTGTCGGCCCATGGCCTAACGCTAGAGGGAAGGTCTGGTATCCCCCATGAAACAAAAGTGAACGCTGTGTCAAACATGACAAGCGCCCACCATGTTCCGAGCGGTGCGGCGAATAACGCCCACACCGCCCAAAACGTACGCGACTGCATCATTGCCTGCCGCGTCTCTGCTTCTGTCTGTACAAACTTCTCGACGGTACGCGCCTTGATTTCCTCTCGGCGCGTATCGTTATCTACTGCGTTGTCAACTGTACGTAGAACTCGATCCAGTGTCCCGCCCGTTAGCCAGCCTAGAAGCATTTGGAACATTGCCGATTTCCTGCTTGATCGTGCGCACCGCGTCAATGATCCGCTTATGCAGGATCAGGCCGACAATCGCAAGAACGATCAGTGCGACGGCGAGCGCCACGACAACGCGCCAGTCTTGCAGGAACGCCGCCACGCCGCTGATACCACCAAGGCCGATGATCTGCGTAAGCCGTTCCCAAAAGCCTGTCGTCTGCGTAACGGGCTTGTCGATCTGCTCGGGCGCAACGGCCTTGTCTTCCGTAACCGGCGCGCTTGGCACCGCGATACCCGCCATAGCCGCCAACGCCTTGTGCATGGCCGCACGCGTCTTCGGGCCAGACAGCCCGTCGATATCGCCAGTGTACACGCCCTGCGGTTTCGCACGCGTCTGGAATGCGCGCACGTCGGTCGGGCCGTAGCCAAGCATGACGAGCGAGATACGGTCGTACAGCGCGAGCCGGTCGGCGTAGCCATTGAGGCCACCATTGACGCGACGCGTAATCATTTCGATATCGCCCGTGTCGGCATATCGGTTGAGCTTGCGACTGTCCCAATACCAGATCGGGCCAAGCCCTTCCCACGGGTCGGTAAGCATCGCGTCGGGATTGCGTTCGAAGTCGGGCACGTTGCCGCCAATTGTCTTGCGGCACCAATCGCGGAATTGCACGGTGTTCGCACGTCCCGTAATCTGAATACCCGTGCGTCCACGGAACATGAACGCCTCGCCGTCGTGCGCGGTGCTATGCCCCAAATCGGCGCGATCTTCGTACCGCTGCTGCGCTGGCGTCGGCCCCCATACTTCGCGGTCATACCGGAACTCGCCGCTCTCGTGCATGACTTGCGCCAAGAACTGCGCAAGCCGGTGCGGTACGAGTAGCCCGTACCGCTCGCCGTACTGATTGAGCGCCACGATCAGCGCGTTTGCGTTCGCCCTGTCCGGCGTTTTACGTGCCGCCTTGGCAATAACGTCGTATGTTAGCTTCATGTTACTTATCCTATCTGTAGTCCGAAGAACGTACGTTCAGACGCTCCCGTGTTTTTCAAGAATGTCCCACTACCATCTGGCGAAGCCCATAGACGATAAGAGCCGCTAGCCGGTTCGCTTTGACCGCCTACGCCCCACGTACTTTGCGAGGCCACCAAGGCTAGGGGCTTTACCTCGATTGTCGAAACGGAGAAAATAGCTTGGCCTTGATTACTGGTAGTCGCGTTTGCTGATATGATAAGAATATGGTTTCCCACCCCGTATCCATGTCTCGGCAGTAACACTGTTTCCCCCGATGGTACGACAACAGAAAACGGTTTCAACATACCACTTTCCGTTACGTCCATGGGAGCTACGGCGTGTACACGCGTCGCGGGGGGCGCTTCGGTTTGACTGATCCTATATGCGCTCGAAAAACCCGAACAGTTCATAGCGCTAACCGGGCGCAAAGCTCCCGCTGCATTATCGGTTATAACAGGTACTTCGGTTTCGCTCGTATTGTGTACGTTCGTCATGTACGTTTTCAAACGTCCACTGGAAACATAATCAATAGCTGATACCGTCAGATCAACAAAGCAATCCGTTAGATTAAGTTTCGGTGTACGTACTGACGAACTGGACAGTCGAGCGCGTACTAGATGCTGTACAGGCCCGTCGATATTTACCCGCGACAGGGTTCCGTTCCAACGTCCAACGTTATCGGCACTATAAAATTCCTCTACCATTCTTAGAGTAGCATTTAGTACAACCCCTCGAATACCTGAAACTATGGCGGGAGACGGACGTTCTGTCGTGGATATCGTTTCCGTCATACGAACGATACCATACGGTACAAAACCATCATAATCTACTTCGATATCGCTGATACCACCGCCACCCACTTGTAGGTCTATCTCGTGGCCTGTACCTGTTCCCGCCACGCCATTGTTAGCTTCAACCGTTCGTACAAACTTTGTACCAACGATAAGCCCGAACTGCATTTGGCTTTTAACGCTTCTGTTACGGCAATTACGTACAGTCCCACCTTCCAGAATAAAAGAAGCTTCTGACGGTGTAGGCGAACTGTAATCATTGTACGTTGAGAATACCCGAATACCGTCTTGATCGCCGGTGACTGCCGGGTCTTCACACCACACACCGTCAACATACGGGTCAACAATACGTACTTGGTGAGGTTGCCCGTTATTATCGTCAGCTACCGTTATGCCAAAAATACCCTGTGATCCTTGGATATGTGCGCCTACGGCCATCCTGCATTCGCGTACGTCAGGACGCACCAGATACACACGGTTCCAACCGCCCGAAATGTATATACCGTTTCCGCCGCCAAACGCTTTTGACGAGCGGTACGCACGCTTCGCAGAAAGTCCTTCCGCGATAAAATCAGGATGGCCTTGCGGGAAAATTCCTAGTGTACCGGGTTGATTGCGGAACACAATTGCGTCAAATGCTTTCCAGTTCGCGTCAAACGTAAGACTACCAAGAACTTGATGTACAAATGGTCGTACTTGAATATCGACTGCACGTTGTGCTACGGCACCGTCGTACACAACGGACGCGCCCGATGAAGTCCAATCGATAGCATGGTTCACTGCTTCCAGAACGGGTAGCGTCGTGCGGTACACACATGCCACATTCCCCCAATATACTGGCTTTCCGCCAATAATACATTCTCTTAACGTAGCGTAATCGTCAGCTTCACCATTGCCGTACGCACCTAGCATCTTAGGGTGCCAACGCGATGCGGCTAACTCGAACCAAACTCCATTGCTATCTTGTCGTTTACCCGGTCCAGCAACTTGTATATCGGAATATACCCACCACGCCGCACCTTCGCCGTCACCCGCATAATATCCTGCGACACGAAACGATGTGATACCGTCTCGTACACCACGTTCTAAAACTTCCACAAGTGACGCGTACAGCGGTACGTCACCTTGTGCAACTGCGTCATTAGTCAGACTACGCAGTGTGTCTTCACTCATACCACTGTTGGCTAGCCCGTTTCCATTGTCATTCCAACGCAAAAGGCGGCGAGGTATCGGGCGTTCAACGGTCAGGCCAACGGGCGTTGTGTCGCCTAGATTAGACAAATTAAGCTGGAATGTACGCTTCAACTGCTCGTCAATTTGCTGAAAACGCATAGCTGTGCGTTCGAACTCACGCGATGTAAACGGTGTGTACCGCACAGCGGGCGGAGTAGCGTCAGTCTTAAAATCCAACGAACGTCGTACAGTGATAAAGTTTTCTTCTTCGGGATTAAGCGTCATTAACGCTTCGATCTTACCGATCAAAACCGCAAGGGGTACAAGTGTAAATGTATTAAAATCATCGCCTAGCGCCAATGTATAATCCACATTGTATTGCGCTTTATTAGCACTTAGACCGTAATACACATTTATATCGCCAGCTTCGTACACGGGGATATCTACCGAAATCGGTACACCCGCCGAAACGTTCTCGTACCGTCGTGCAACTATTTCGGTTGCGATTGCCATGGCCTAACCTCCAAATTGCGGGGCACGATCCGGCGTTCTCTGCCCCGGTGCCCACCAGTAAGAATTACCCTTCTCGCTTTCTTGCTTGCGCATATTACTCTGGCGCTTGCGGTATGCGTTCGGGTCCGCGATTTCCTGTAGTCTGTCAAATACCTGACGTTCGAGCGCTAGTCTAGCCCACCATAGCGACGAGCCGGGGGTGTAGCGCTTCGCCCACTCGACGGCTTTTGCCGCTGTACTGCTCTCGAACTCTTTGTCGCTAAGGCTTCCCACGGTGTCGGCCCATTGAAACACGTCGCCTAGTACAAGGTCCGTCGTGTCACCCAAGAAACCGATAAGCGGTCCCGCAACGATATCTTGTGGCCCGCGTCCAAACTCGTTGATACCGCTAAACAGAAAGTCGCCATAGATGGACAACGCACCACCAGACAGAAACGCCTTGCCGATAAACGCGGCGTTATCCATGGGCAGGGGGTCACGGCCACGGGAAATCTCGCGCATCTGTGTACCAAGCGCGCCCACGAGCGTCATAGCTGCGCCAAGTCCCGCATAGAACGACAAGCGCCCCTTGACTGTACGCGAGGTCATGCCGAGCCGCCCGTATATCATAGCGAACGACACGGGGAAGTTCTTGTACATGGCGAACGAATACAGCAGCGCACCGACGAGTGTATCAGGACGCGTTGTATCCTTGAGCGTAACGGCACCTTCCACCGTAGCTTCCGGCACCATCTTACGGCTTTCTTCGAAGATCATGCCTTGGAACTTGTTGTACAACGACTGACGGTTCGGCATGTCTGTTTGCAGAATGTCGATAGGACGCATGAACGCAACGTCCTTACGCGGCGTCCATGTACCAACGTTGTTGCGCATCGCGTCCCACTCGTCAGCAGTAATACCGTAGCGCTCCATGACCTGTCTAAACGGAAGGTCTTGGAAGGCCGTACCCCGGCTTCGGTTCATAAGCCCCATGAACTCCGACTGGACGGCCCAACGGGCGCTGCGCGTGTGCCCCGACAGCAGGGACAGGCGCATAACAGCTTCCGAGACACGGCGGCTGATCTGCGGTCCCTGCGTCGCCAAGCCCGTAAAGCGTGTCTGTGCGTATGTGGACATGACAACCTCGTCCATGACGAAGCCGCTTTGTGTACTGATCTGCTTCATGAACGCCGGGTCTGACGCCAGCGTCTTGACATAGTAGCCCACGCCGTCGAACAGCCCCATGTTGTTGAGCGCTCGTACAGCGGCGGTCTGCATGAAGTCGCCCGGTATGGCCAGGAACGACGCCGAACCTAGCTGCGCAGCCGTGAGTATGTTTGACGTTCCGGTCACAAGGTTGCCCAACAGACTGTTCGGGTCCATCGGGTTGTCGCGCATGATCGTCTCGAACATCGGGTCGAACTTATTCTTCAACACGGCTTCTGCGTCGGCCTGCGCTTTCGGCCCTTCCGCTGCTGCCTGCTTTCGCACAATGGCCGCAACATTCATCTTCGTCATTTCGGGGTTCGGGCCGAACGTCTCGACAAGCGCGATACGGTGTGCCATGTCGTCAATGTGGCGAATGAACACGTCGAACACGTTGCCGTCACCGAACTGTTCGTGTATGTCCAACCACGACTGCGCGTCCTTGTAGTGCAAGAACCGATGGTTCTCTAGCATGTTGCCAACTGCGCGCCCGCGACCACGAAACGCCTTGGCGTCGATCTTGTTGGCACCGTCCGATACAAGCGTGCTGTACACCTGCTTTAGCACGTCAAGCCGTTGTTCGGGTCGGATCATCGTGCCATCCGGCCACCGGGTATTGTTCCAATCGACAGCGTTCATGTGGGCGTCAACCCACTTGCCTTCTCCGGCGCGCATGATCTTGACGGCGTTCTGCGACTGCGGAATGTAACGGTCGAGACGGCGCATGGAACCGCCCGCCTGATTGAACAGATCGACGGCGAGGTCTTGCACCTTTAACCACGCGTCGGCAAACTCTTTCGCCACCATGTCGCCGGTACGTTCGCCCTTGACTTCGCGGATCACGTTCGGCAAGTGCGCTTTGCCCTTCTGGCGTCCGAACGCACCCTTGCCGATCTTGTCGATTACGTCACCGAAGATGGCGTATAGCTGCCCGCGCGTAAGCTCGCGCTGCGTGCTGTACGACAAGCCGCTGAAACGCGGGTCGTCTTCGATAAGCGACACTGCGGCGCGTGCGAGCGCCGTGCCCTTGCTGCCCGGTTTGCCGTCCATGAGAAATGTCGAAGTCGTGACGTTCAAGCCCTGCGCGATACGCTCGTTGTTCGACGCCTGTACGGACAGCATCTTGGCGGTACGCTTGATACGCTCCTGTACATCGCGCGTGATGTTGTCGAAGGTATCGCGCATGGCGAGTGTTGACGCGGTGGTGCCGTCCATGCCTTGCTGCCGGTAGCCTTCGGCGCGCGCTTCGAACGCGCCGGTTATCTCGTCAATACGCGCCTTCTTGAACCCACGTTTTTGCAGGTTTTCGCGTACGCAGGTTACGAAGTCTTGCGGAGTGAACATGTACCGACAGCCTCTATCTCGTATTCGTCCATCTTGTTTTCTTCGAGCAACTGCCGAACGGTAACTTCCCGCCCGCCAGTGCCATCTTCGTTTGGCACGAACAACTTGTCCTTGTCCAGATTTAGCTTGTACGATTGGCCGTTTATCTCGATTTCACCGTTCTTCTCTGCGCCGATCAGCCCGTCAAGACTGGCTCGATACACGCCAAGCGCTTCGTCTAGCACCTTCATGTTTTCGGCCACGATTGCTTGGGCAACGTCGCCAGCGTCCGCGTCACGGGCAACCTTGCCGGACACTTTGTCAGCTTGACGCAGGATCGGGGCGCGATCTGCCAACGTCTGCGCGATAGCCTGTTCAACCCCGGCGACGACACGTTCGGCTTGCGGATCGGCCCGGTAGTCTGTCCGGCCTTCGCGCAGCATAGCCGTGATGGCTTCCCGGTCGGCAGCGGTGTTTGTCCATTTCTGCTGCGCACGCGCATACGCTCGCGATACCAGCGGCGCAAGATCGCGCATCTTAATATCGTCCTGCATGAGCGAGCGACGTACGCGCGCCATATCTGGCGTTTCCTTGCGCGCGCTTTCCGCAACGATCTGCGCTTTTTCCGCTTCTAGCGCAGCGATATCTTTACGCAGCTTTGCCGCGCGCTTTCCGCCTGTCTCGTCAGCTTTGGCAGCAAGCGCGAATATCTTGTTGTCCACTTCATCGATACGAGACTGTATGCCCGCGTCGCGCGTCTCGGACAACTCGTCAAGCCAACGCCGATACGTCTGTTTGCGCTGCGCCAGTTCGTCGTAACGACGGAACGTTTCGGGGTCCACGCGTCGAGCAATGTCATCGATCTGCGCGCGTTCCACAAAGCGCGTCATGTCGGGCATAGCGACGAAATCGCCACGCGGTATCGTAGTCGCCGTGTCCGTCTTCGGCGGTACTTCCCACGGGCGTTCCCCGCCCCATTCCTCTAGGCGCGTCGTGGTGTAATCGAGGTCCAGCACCGTGCGCGCACGCCCCGCCCGCGTTGACGATAGTGGCGACTGTTCGTGCAGGTAGTCGATATACGTTTCCGGCGCACGCGTCAGCTTCGCAGCGGCAAGCCCTTCGTCCGCTGGAATGGCCTGCGGGGGTATGGCGCGCGTATCCGGCAGCGTTGGACGGTTCAACACTTCGGGCGTTGGCGGTAACGCCACGTCGTTCGGTGTGGACTTAAACCAACGACGTAGCCCAAAGCCCACCGCTTCGCCTACACCTTGTATAGCCGCACCGCCAATAGCCGCACCGGCCACCCGCGAAACAGCATCGCCTAATCCGTACTCGACGCCGAGTAGTCGGCGTTGTTCCTGTACGCCTGTGATCTGGTTAATGCCTTCGATCAGCCCTTGCGCACCTGCCTGCGTCGCGACGCGCCCCACCACTGTCTTGCCGATACCGCCGACGCCAAGCGTAATGAAGTTGAGCGGATCGGTGTTCGGGTTCATTGACGCGAGCGAGCCGCCAAGAAACGCACCTACCTCGCCGCCAAGTGTACGACGGTTGTTGATCGCTGCTTGCTCGTAGCGTTGAGCTTCGGACTGTACACGCTCCCACATTTCGCGGGACGTTTGCAGATTGAGTTGCGGGTACTTCTCGCGCAGTTCGCCAATGCGCTTATCGTATTCCTCTAGCTCGCCGCCAAAGCCCGGTTCGCCGCCGTCGGTATAGTATCTCGCCACGTCAAGGT
>JAYOED010000033.1:3695-6746 GCA_038106575.1 Burkholderiales bacterium | reverse complement strand
CGACGCCAGCGGCGGGACCAGGCATGTTGTCTGCCCAAAACCCTACGCTGTCCGGCGACAGATACGGCACGTCTTCGATACCGGCGTTTCGCATAGCGCGCACTTGCTCGCTATCGAGTTGCCACATTTGGTTCTCGATACCGTACATGGCTGCGGCGCGGGTCTGTTCTTCCCACGCTACCGCCCAACTTTCGAGAAACCCAACGCGCGGCCCGGTCGCTGCTTGCTCTGGCGAAACGGATATTGCGTCTTTGTTTGCTTCGCTAAGGAACGTCACTGTGCGCCACCATCTGCCGGTCCAAGCCAGCGCCCGTTGTCATCGAACTGGTACAACAGCCCGTAGTTCTGTATAAGCCGCTGCTGTTCTTCCACGGACAGCGTACCGTCATTGTTGACGATATCGCTACGTGGAACCGGCTGGCTCTGCGACGTGACGGGGTTGTCTGCCGGAACCGGGCGCGTTGCTATGCGCTGGATTTCCTGCGGATTAGGCACGAACACATACGCTTCCATACGCCCGTTTTGGCCCATCTGTCCAGTGATCGCATACGATCCATCTGGTAGCATGATACGATATTTGCCGCCACCAATGGCGCGCAACATTGCCTCGTCGGCCAAGTCGTCGGGCGACATGATTTCGCCAGTAACGTAACGCGGTGGCATACGCTGTTCGGACAAACGGGTCCAGTCGTCCACCGTCATGCGAGAGAACGCTTGTTCCATCTGCTGTCCGCTCACACCGGGCGGCAAGACGGTTGGCTGTCCGTTCACAGTGTCAATCGCTGGCGCACCCTGCGTTCCGCCAAGTACGGATTGAATGCTGTTGGCGAACGCGTCGGTGTTGAACTGCGTATTGCCCGTGCGCCCCACGACAGTTTCAACGTAGTGCGCAAGTGCCGCGTCTTGGATAGCCTGCGCCTGTTGCGGGCTGGCGTCGAGCAACGCCCCGCCCGTGGTGCGCATGAACGCGTCGTACAGATCACGCGGCGTAGCACCGATAGCTTCCTTAATCGCCGGGTTTTCCTCGATACGCTTCTGCCCGCGAATGATATCCGACGCGACAGCGCCTTGCCCCCGCTCGAACTGCAAGCCCGCCGCATACGCATACACGCTGTCTTTCTGGTCAAGCTGTATGAGCGCCGCCCGCGATACGTCGCCGCCCATGGCCTGAATAGCGGTCATGACTTCTAGCACGTCATCAACGCTGCCTTCACGCATACTCTTTGTCAGCGCGTTGGCTTCATCTTCCGTGAACGGCTTAATGTCCGTGACGGGGATATTGTAGTAATCGGCCACCGCACGAGCCTCTTGCCCGCGCATCTGGAACCCTTGCGAGGCGTCGAGCGGCGTAATAGCAAACGTGCCGGTAGTCTGCGCGTGCGACATAGGGTCCGTAGCTAGCGCTTGTTCCGTGTTTTCTAGTATCTTGCCGCGCGTAATGTTGTCGCCGTACGCTACCTGCGTCGGTGCCGTGCTAAACTGCGTCGTGATGTTCCCGTACACCTCGCGTACCGTAAGCGCGCGCCCGTTCTGGTAGAAGATCGAGCGATGGTCTTTGGCGGCTTCCGGCAGCAACGCAGCAGCGGATTGTTCCGGCTGTCCTTGAAACGCCGAAATAAGCGCAGTCGCACCGCCTGCGCCCAAGAAGTGCGCCATGTACAACTCGGCGTCATTGACCGGACGGCCCAACACTTGCTGCAACGAACGCTTGTTCTGTTCCGCCAACGCCGCGCCCGCCATGGTCGCAACGTACGGGTCTTTGCGTAGCTCAAGTATCTGCGCTTCCGACATGTTCGTAATGTCCACGCCGATACGTGCAGCTACACCGGGCGTCCGCATAACGTCGAGGAACGTACCGTTCGTAAACTGCATGACGCCGGTAGCGCTCGACGCGGGCTGTCCGTCCGCGCCCATAACGGTTGTGCCGCGTCCGTAATCAATGTTGTCAGCGCTTTGCACCGGGCGCGCCCGCGCGATCTGTTCGGCAGACAGGCCAGCGGCAAACCCGCGATCTGCCAAAGCCTGCGCCACTTCCGGCGAAAGGTATGTCCAGCCGCCCCATACCTTGCCGTCGCGCTCGCCAAACGAGGCCGGGACGGCGTTTCGGAAGTCACCATGGATATGCGTGTCGTATTCACCAATACCCGTGAACCCGGCGTCCACAAGCGAGCCGACTAGACGGGCCTTATCTGCCGCCGACATACCCACCGTGGATATGTCCATGCCGGTGCCTGACGTGTGATGGCTTTCCCGCGCAACACTTGGACGGTTCGGATCGCCTTGCGCACGTATGTTATCTTGGTGTTGTTGTGTACGATAGCCTGAATTGATTTGCAGCGGTGCGCCGAATAGTTCGCCCGCTACGGTAGCTGCGTCCAGTACATCGCTACGGATACCGGAGAAGTCCACGCTACCATGTGTAGCGACAGGTCGGAACTGCGGATTGCCTTGCGGCGTCGTACCGCCAAGAAACTGTCCATACTCGCGCTGGATAGTCGCGCCAAGATACGACGCGCTCACGTCGAACTTGCTACTGGCGTCGTTGATTGCGGTGGACAGAGAAGGCGTCATGCCCGGATACGCAACGCCGGGATTGCCGTTCGCGCCGTTGATACGGGCACGCAACTCGGCTGGCGTAAGCGTTTGGCTTTCCTGAATAACGGCCTGATCGCGCATAACTCGCGCCATTCTGGCCACGGTCACAGGGTTTTGCGACTGACTGACAAGCTGCTGTACAGCCTGTAGTTCTTCGCGCGGGATTAGCTGCAATCCGTCTGCGCGCTGTTCGATAGTGTCAATGGCCGCACGGGCGTCTGCGTCGGCTTTCGTGACGAACGCATTCCGCACGGTGCCGATCTGGTTTACCATGCGCTCAAAGTCGGCAGGCGCGAATTGGTTTGTCCAGTCCACCGTGCCTTCGTCCGCGCCAAGTGCGCCGCTATTTACGCCGGTCAACTCTGCGGCGATAGCGTCGATTTCGTCAACAGATTTAGCGCGCTCAAGCATACCCGTGAACCGGGCACGCGCGCTATCCTGCTGCCATTGTAGCTT
>JAYOED010000033.1:0-3685 GCA_038106575.1 Burkholderiales bacterium | reverse complement strand
TTGATATCGGTACGCGTATCGAGAACGTCGAAACCCTGTTGAATGTACGCATCGTACATTGTCGGGTCGGTCATGATCTTGTTGTTCAACGCCATGAGCGAAGCGTTTGCTTGCTCTTTCGAGTGCGTCGCTTGCAACGTGAACTCATACTGCGCCGAACGTGACGACACGGCGGGCAATTGGTTCATCATGCGATTGCGGTATTCCATACGCGCAACGTCGTCATCGATAGCGTTGGCGTTCTCGTCCACGAACGCGGTGTATTCTTCGACTACACGATCCTGATATCCCGCGCCGTCTGCTGGTATCTCATTGCGCAGTTCGAGTTCGCGCCGCGTAAAGTCCGATTGCGCAACCCGATTGGCCACGGTTTCTTGCCGACGCTTCTGTTCGAGCGCGCCTAGCCCCGCGCCAAGCTGATCGACGCCCGCCGCAAAACCCTGCATGGCGCGACCGATACCCGCCCCGAACGCTTCCGCGCTGGCGCGTGTGTTGGGCATGACGCCGGAATTGCGTAGTGCGGTTGCGCTGACTTCGCTCGTGACTGTTGGAATACGCGGCATTATGCCATCCTCGTAAGTGCTGTTCCCGCGCCGCCGACAAGCTGTCCTGCCGCACCGATATACCCCGCCGTCTTCGCGGCTTTCGCTTCCATGCGTGAAAGGGTAGCGTCTTCCCGCAACCCAAGCATCTGTATAGCGCCTTCACGCGCTCGCAAGCGCCCCTCGTACCTGACGCGCTGTACGTCTAGTTCTTGTTCGACGGCAGTATCTTCCAGCACGTCGAGCGGCGAACCCGCCATTTCCAAACCGGACGTTCCATACGCAGCACGCATCGCCGCCAGCACACGCCGGTTATCGCGGCGCTTGTCGGTCGCTGCGATTTCCGAAGTCTCGATAGCCTGCTTGCGGTTTTGGTCCGCAATGATAGCATTACGTTCCGCGATCTTCGCGTTGTACTCGCCAGCGGCGGCTTGCGCATTAGCGGCTTGTATAGCGCCAAGCGCACCGATAACGCCGCTGACGGCAGACGCGGCGGCTGCTAGTCCCTCAAGTCCTGTCATTTCACCACCGCGTACATGTATTCATCCTCGCCGTTTGCGCCGTGCGCACGCATCGGTTCTGGCGTTTCAAGAGTCATTCCGATCAGCCGCGCAAAGCGCTTTCCGTCTTCGAAGTCGGCGCGCACGGCTATCTCGATGCGACGATACGGAAGGTTAGCCATAGTGTACCGAACCTTCCGCACGATCTGCAACATATACGGGGCGGCGTCGTTGGACAAGATAGCCCAAGCGACTGCGCGTGACGCAAAGATCGGGACTACCCCCGCCGCCGCAACGCATATGTTTCCGTCCCAAGCTGACAGGCCAAAGTTGTTGTCCACAATCTCGGCGTACTGCGAATTGAGCATGATGGCGTGGTCGTGACGCTGCAACCGCTGCGGCGCTAAGTACCGTAAGTGTCCACTTTGAAACGGCCTATACTCCATCACCTGTCCTGCGTATTCATTTGCGGCATAAGCGCAATAAGATTGAACGGCAACGGGCTTGACTTCGGGCGTCGGAACGCCAACGAGCCGCGCATGTCATACCCGGCTTCTGGTACAAACGGACCTATCAGCCCTGTGTACAACGCTATGTCTTCGATTTCATCGAACCTGCCGGGGTACTCTAACTCGTTGTAAACGATAGCGCCTGCTTGCTCGTTATACACTCCTATCTCGCCGCCCACGCTGTTCCACACCGCGCCGACAATGCTATTGATACGCTTCACCTTGCCCATGGCCGTGCCGTCCGCTGCGCCGTTTTCGAGCCGCGCGGTTTCTGCCTCGCTGTCATAGCCTAGCCCGATTATGACATTCGATGCTTCGAACGGAAGTGTGATGCTTCCGTTCTCAACAGTAAACGGACCTACGGGGCGCGCATCGGCTAGGCCGTACACTTCCTCGCCTTCAAGATGCTGCAACCCGTACACCGTCTGGATAGGATCGCCCAAGTACCGCAACCCACTATCAACAAAATGCGCGTCTGCGAGTGCAGTGTCGAAATCCCAAAATCGCGTAAGGCGCTCGATATACCGCTTGTCCACGCCGTTTACACTACGCTTGACGATAACCCACAACGCGTCTTGTAACTGATCCTTTTGGGGCAACACGGCCAAGCTCTCGATCACACCGCCTGATAGATCATGCCGGTGCCAACCGATAACGTTTTCCTCGCGGTTGTATGTCAGCCCTACTAGCGAACCGTCTTGTCTGCGTATCCACACGATGCTGTGCGGCTCTGCTGCGTAATCCATTTCCGCAAACGGAACTGCGCCGATATGGCTGGCGAGTTGCGACATGGACGGCGACTTGTACCCGTCAGCTTCAAACACGTACGCAAACTCGCGTATCGTACGCCCCGAACGTTGCACGTACAGAACTTGGCTATCTATGCGTACAGGTTCGACGCCCGCGCTGCCACGACGTGTAGTCGGACGCGCTTTGATATTGCGAGCGGTCAATGCTTCGTTGTTCGGCGCGGCTAGCGCATATTCTTCCGAGCCGGTGCCCATAATCAGCCCGCGCTCGTCGGACGACAGCCACCGGACGCGAGAAAGGCGGCGGGAGTTAAGTCGGCCCACCACGGCACTATCGTCCAGTACCTCGCCAAATGTATCGGTCTGACTAAACGTCTCGTAGTCTCCTGTTACCGATCCTGCGAACTGATCGGGGTATTCTTCCGGTCCAGCTAGCCATAGCCGATCTTCGAAAAAGTCGCCGGTAGTAGGCCAGCCGGTCGTGTCGGACCAATACCCTAGCCGCCACTGCCGTATTTCCTTTGTGTCTGTCAACGGCTCGCCAAGCAGCTTCACCGTTACAACCGTCGCGCTTGTACGCGCAACAATCTCAACGGTACGCCACGCGCCATCCAAACCCTTCAACCGGATCAACCGGCCAACGTCTGTAGTCTGAAAACCCGTGTCGTTGTTTATGCCGACAGTGCTGCTAGCTGTAAGGTTAAAGTCGGCGCTATCTGTTGACCGCATTGTAAGCCTACGGATACGCGGCTCGATAGGCCCATTGCGCATCAACTTGTACACGTACAGCCGGTAGTATTGGTATTCAGTTTCGTTATCGAGTTCGAAGAACACCGACTTGTTATTGTCGTACAGCACGTATTCTTCTTGGCGGTCCAACACGTCCCAATTCGTCAGATCGTTAGATGCTTGGAACTCCCACGTACTCGGCGCATAGTCTTTCGACAGGTACGACGTGTCTTGGTTATCTAGCGCGGGATACACAGTATAACCATCGCACACAAAGGACGCGTCGGCATTGTACCGTATCCATCCAGTCTGTTCGTGGTTCGCCGCCCAATACGTTTCATCATTTGCGTCAAAAGCGTAATACGCCTCGCTCGCCGGAAGATGATACGAAATCTTCCGTGCTAAGAAATTTACCGGGTCATCAACTGTACCATTCTTTTCCGCACGGTTACTGTCGGCTATAGCGTCGCCCACGGGCGCGTCATTCGCCGTCATGTCAGGTATAGCGTTACCCGTCGCGGAAGGCGTCAGCTTCGTAGAAGTACTATTGATCGGCATGTACGGGCCGTCAACGAAGCTCACAGTCTCTAACCGCCAGTCGTAATCGCCATACCGCGACAACTTACGCGGACGTGCTGTCGTCAAAAGGTACAACA